>DATGQJ010000150.1:0-3513 GCA_035304265.1 Oceanobacillus sp. | reverse complement strand
CGCCGGAAGCTCGTCGGCTTTGGGCACAGGCACGACCACCAACGTCCCGTGTGTCATCCCCAAACGTCCCGCTGCTGCAACGATTTCCGCTGCCTGTTCTGCCGTATCCACACGAACGTCGATGGGCAAGCCGCTGCTGCACGTGTAAAAAGCGGGGAGCGTATCGGTTCCGAACCCCACGATAGGCACGCCTTGAGTTTCCAAGACTTCCAGCGTCAGCGGCAAATCGAGGATCGATTTCGCGCCGGAACACACCACGGCGATAGGCGTGCGCCCTAATTCAATCAAATCCGCTGATACATCGAATGGATGACCGCGATGCACACCGCCGATACCGCCAGTCGCAAACACGCGAATGCCTGCCAGATGTGCCACGATCATCGTCCCTGCAACCGTCGTCGCTCCATGCTGGCGCAGCGCGGTAACGATGGCGAGATCACGGCGGCTGCATTTCCGCACATCTTTTGCCTGTGCCAGCGTTTCAATCTCATCTGGCGTGAGACCCACCCGTATTTCGCCGTTCAGCACCGCAATCGTCGCCGGAACCGCCCCCGCCGCGCGGATGGCATTTTCCATAGCAAGGGCAGTTTCGACATTTATAGGAAAGGGGAGTCCATGCGTGATCAGTGTAGATTCCAGCGCGACGACTGCGCCGCCGCTTTCGAGGGTTTCACGGATTTCGGGTGTGTAGTGCAGATTTATCATCGGAATTCGCCTTTGTCTCGGCTAATTGTAGCCCTTTCCGCCCTGATAAACTATTGCTGAAATCGGGCTGATTCGGTATAATTTAATTTGTTATCTTTATCGGATTGGATATGTGGATGACGCTCACCCCCGAGCAGCGCCTTGTTGAAACGGAGAAAACGCTTCGCCGCACACAGCTTCTTCAAATCTGGTTGCCATTCATCATAGGGGGTCTTGTTGTTCTGGCGCTGGTGACGTTGGCGGTACTGGCAACCCGCATTTCCGTTGTAGCCAACTGCTTGCTTATTGTAACGCTCCTGTGTCCTGCACTGCTGTGTTTGCTTCCGTTATATTTCGTGATGGTATTTGCTGTTTCCGGTTTAGATCGTGCGCATCGTAGCGCCGCGAAACCGCTGCGCAGCCTTGAGCGTGTGTCTGTGCGTTTACTCGACTGGACAATTCGCCAATCAGATCGGGTCGCGCGGCAATCGATCAACCTCAATGTGCGCCTCGCACCCATAAGCAACTGGATGGAACACGCCTTTGATGATGAGCGAAAGGACGAAGATGAGCAATATGAGCAATGAACCACCTCCCGGATGGAAGAATCAGGCATATCTCATCGGTGCGACGGCGGGGCTGTTCTTTGGTCTCCTTTCCGCCTACATGTATACCCGCTCCGCCGAAGATGATCTCTCCAATCAAAGGCTGGGGCATCGTATCACCTCTGGTGAGATGCTCGGCTTGGGGCTGGCGGGACTGGCGATGATGCGTCAGGTCGCCGAGCTTGGTAAAGGTAAAGAAGACAAGTCGAAGAAGAAGTGACGGAGCTATCACATGTGTGGACGTTTTGTTCTGATTGCTGACCCAAACGCGATCCAGCAGGAATTCAACCTTGCCAGCTTACCCGATCTCACCCCTCGCTATAACATCGCGCCGACGCAGGGGGTCGCCGTCATCACCAATGAAAAGCCCGACGAACTCACATTTCACCGCTGGGGCTTGATTCCTTCGTGGGCAAAAGAGCCGGAAATCGGCAACAAGATGATCAACGCCCGTTCCGAAGGGGTGGAAGATAAACCTGCTTTCCGCGCCGCGTTTAAGCGCCGTCGCTGCATCATCCCCGCCAGCGGCTTCTACGAGTGGAAGAAGCTGGATGCCAAGCAGAAAGCGCCCATGTACATTCATCTGAAAGATCAGGAAGTGTTCGGCTTGGCGGGTTTGTGGGAAATCTGGTATGACCCCGACGGTGGCGAATGGCGCACCGCAACCATTCTGACCACCGACGCAAATGAGTTCATGCGTCCGATCCACGACCGGATGCCCGTGATTTTGCCCCGCGAAAGCTATGCAGCGTGGTTGCAACCGGGCGAAGTTCCGGCAGCACAACTGAAACCGCTGCTCAAGCCTTACGATCCCAACGCAATGACGGCTTACGAAGTCTCCAAGCTGGTCAATCGTCCCGGCGCAGACGTGCCGGAGTGCATCGCGCCGCTTGCATCATAATCGTGTGTATAACGCTCTAAAACGCCGAGCTCCCTCTTATTCAAGAGGGCGCTTTCTGTTTAACAGAACGTGAGTTATGGATAACGTCGCAGTATTCACCTCACCCCCGCCTCGCTTCGCTCGACTCCCCCTCTCCACTCGGTGGAGAGGGGGTTGGGGGGTGAGGTAAAATTGCCTCTCAGTTCAAAAGCCTGTTACACAGCTTGCGCTAGCTTCCGCTCAACCGCTTGTCGATCAGGTCTTTGAACGGGTCTTTGCCGGGCTTGATCAGCACTTCACGCCCACGCCCGCCATCCTTCATTTCGCCGACCACGCCGAGTTCTTGTAGCAAATCCATAATGCGGGCGGCACGCGGATAACCCAAGCCCAAGCGCCGCTGAATCAGCGATGCCGATGCTTCACCCTCTGCCACGACCAACGCGATTGCCTGTTCCAGCATCGGATCGGTTTCCGCCAGAAACTCGCGCCGGGTCAAGCCGCGTTCCCACGGTCCCATTTTGTTGGGCTGCATTTTGCCTTCGTCAATCTGTTTCTTGTACCAATCGCGCCAGTATTGAGCGACGGCACGCACCTCATCGTCGGAGACGTAGCATCCCTGAATACGACGGGGAGCCATCGCATCAGGCGCTTGGTACAACATGTCGCCGTGTCCCATCAGGCTTTCCGCGCCCACTGAGTCGAGGATCACGCGCGAGTCCACGCCCGAAGCGACGGCAAATGAGATACGGGCGGGGAAGTTCGCCTTGATCAACCCCGTAATCACGTCCACGCTGGGGCGCTGTGTGGCAACCACTAGATGCATTCCCACCGCGCGTGCCATTTGCGCCAGACGGGTGATCGTCTTCTCGGTCTCATCCGGGAACGACATCATCAGGTCGCCAATCTCGTCAATCATGATGACGATGTAGGGCAAATACTCATCCCGTCGTCGTCGCCCCAGTCGAGAGTTGAAGATGTCGATGTTACGCGCTGCATGTTCTTCGAGCAGTTTGTAACGCCGATCCATCTCGCGTGTACACCAGCGCAGCACGCCGATGATGCGCTCCTGATCGGTTTCCACAGGACCGATCAAGTGGGGAATGCCGTTAAAGCGGCTCAATTCCACCATCTTCGGGTCGAGCATCACCATTTTGATGGTATCGGGCATGTTGTCGAGGATCAGCGCTGTTGCCATTGCTGCGATGCTCACCGACTTACCAGACCCGGTTGTACCCGCAATCAGCAGATGTGGCATCGTTCCCAGATCGATGCCGACGGGCGCACCTGAAACGTCACGCCCAAGCGGGACGAACAGCGGCGTCTTTTTCTTTTGCGATTCTTCGT
>DATGQJ010000149.1:0-5100 GCA_035304265.1 Oceanobacillus sp. | reverse complement strand
ATCATGGGCGTGGATTGGGGTTCATCCGGCAAGAAGGCACGTTCTGGCGGCGTTCACTGTGGGAGAAAGTCAGGGCGTCCATCAACGAGGCGAAACACTACGCTATGGATAACGTTCTGTGGCGGCGCTTCGCTCAACATGCCGATCTGGTCACGGTAGATATGCCGCTTGCCGCGTTCCGTTCGCAGCCACAGCAAAAGACCGCGCAGCTCAACCGTTATTACGCGGAAGCAGGCGTGAAACTGCCCGAAGCCGCGAGAGTCATCATGCTGCCGATTCGCGCAATATTCACGCTGATTTCATGGCGGTTCGCGCCGCGTGTGGTTCGGCGAAATGGAGAATGGAGTCTCGTGAATCACGAAACCCGTGCTTGATTCTTCACCCTTTACACGGCTACACTTGGTGTTATCTGTTATCAGGCGAGTATGAGGATGAAGCATGTCATTCTGGGCTGACCATCGTTTTGTTGTGACTGGCGGCGCTGGCTTTCTGGGGCGTGCGGTTGTGAAGGCGCTCCACGAACGCGGTGCGGAGCAGGTGTTCGTTCCACGCAGCGCTGAATATGATTTGCGCCAGCGGGATGCCATCCTCGACCTCTTGAATGATACCCGTCCTGATTTCATCATTCATCTTGCGGCGGTGGTCGGCGGGATTGGCGCGAATCGTGCGCATCCGGCGGAATTCTTCTACGACAATCTGATAATGGGGACACAGCTTTTCCACGAAGCATGGCGTGCAGGCATCAAGAAGTTCGTCACCATCGGCACGGTCTGCGCTTACCCGAAGTTCACGCCGGTTCCATTCCATGAGGAATCGCTGTGGGATGGCTACCCCGAAGAGACCAACGCCCCCTACGGTTTGGCGAAAAAGATGCTGCTGGTACAGGGGCAAGCATATCGCCAACAGTACGGCTTCAACAGCATTTATCTGCTTCCAACCAACCTCTATGGTCCCGGAGATAACTTCGATTTAGAGACTTCACACGTGATTCCAGCGCTGATTCGCAAGTTCATGGAAGCGAAGGATCGCGGCGAGAAGCAGGTGGTTGCATGGGGGACAGGATCGCCGACGCGGGAGTTTCTGTATGTGGACGATGCCGCCGAGGGGATTTTGCTGGCAACCGAACACTACGAAAAGTCCGATCCGGTCAATATCGGTTCGGGGCAGGAGATCAGCATCCGTGACCTGACCGAACTGGTAGCGGAACTGGTTGGCTTCGAGGGAGAAGTCGTCTGGGATTCGAGCAAGCCAGATGGTCAACCGAGACGAGCGCTGGATACCAGCCGTGCCGAGCAGGAATTTGGCTTCAAGGCAAAAACCAGCTTCCGGGATGGCTTGGCAAAGACGATTGCGTGGTATCAGGAAGAACGACAGCCCACTGCGCCGGGTGGGTAAGAGTTGGTTGGTATATTCCCAACCAATTTCTAATCACACTTATCGGGCAAAAGACAAGCGATCATTATCGCCTGTCTTCCCGTGTCGTTTCGTCCCCGATGCGTCTGCGGCGTTCGGTTTCGCCCATGCCGGGATACCATTCGTCGGGTAGGGCGTTGGTTGGCTGCGTGATCACCAGACCGCCTAAATCACGGGCGATGATTTCCAGCATTTTGGGGTCAACCCACGTGACCGAATCGACCTGTACGGCAACAGCGCCCGCCTCTAAGTAATCCCTTGCATCCTGCGGCGAGTGAATGCCTCCTGCGCCAATCAGGGGGATGTCAAGGCGGCGTGCCATCTGCCCGACCATGCGCAAGACCAGCGGCTTGATCACCGGACCATACAATCGCCCCGCGACCAGCTTTCCGGCGCTGTCTCGCGCGGTGCCACGTGGGGGAGCGCACACCACCAGCCCACCCGCACCCGCATCCGCCACCGCCTTTGCCAGTTCAATCGTCGCGCCAAACGGTAATCGCACCAGAATCGGCTTATCGGCGCGGTCTGTGGCGGCACGAACCACTGCTGCGGCATCGGCAATGCTGATGTCGTCATTCAAGCCGAGTTCGACGCCCGCAACCACGTCCTCTTCGTCCAGCTTGTGAATGCAGCGTCGTACTTCGTCCACTGTGGTCGAAACCACGTGAACGATGACGGGAACGGGCAGGCGTTCCCACGTGGCGCGATGCTGCGTCAAGACTTTGCTCAAGCCGGGATTGGGTAGTCCGGTATGCACCAGTACCCCCGCATCCAGCGGCACAACGCGCGTGCCAGTCGCCGGACTCCAGGGCGCATACGTCACCGGATTGGTCACGATTGCGCCGAGTTTGTCGAGGTCAACCAGATCGCGGTACTGCTCGCCAAAGCCGAAGACTCCGGCGGCAGGCATGACGGGCGTTTCCACGATCAGACTGTTTTTTCCGGGGCGTGTGAGCGGGATGGACACGGATATTCCTTCTGGCAACCATGAGTCTCAATACCAGTATGCCAGATTGTCGCTCAATGAGCCAATACGCTGATAGCCGCCTGAATCTCATCCGCCGCCTGACGGTAGCCGCCTGTATCTTGCAGAATGCGCCGCACTTTCACCGTTGCCTCATGGTAACTTGGCTCTGTCAGCACCTTGTCCAATGCCCCTCGCAATTCCGTGACCGTCAAGCGCCCGCGCTCTCCAATGACGATGCCAGCGCCGTGTTTTTCCACAATCCGCCCATTCATCAACTGCTCGATCTGATGTGGGTACACGATCAGCAGGGCGCCGTAATACAACCCTTCGTGGATACTGTTCATGCCGCCGTGTGTGATGAAAACGTCGGCGCGTTGCAGAACTTCAAGCTGTGGGACGCTCTGACGCACGATGAAATTGCTTGGGATCGTCCCAAGCGCGTCGCTGTCGGTATGCTTGCCCACCGAGAGGATAAACTGCGCCGGATAATCTCGGAACGCCTCGAAGCATTGATGATAGAATGTCGTGCGTAGATTATGTACCGTTCCCAACGAGATATAGACGACAAGCTGCTGTCCCAGCGCATCGAATGGGAAATCGCCGTCGCGTGTCGCAGGATCGATGGAGGGTCCGACGAAACGAAATGTATCATCAATCAGCGGCGTGTCAGGATTCAGTTCTCGCGCCGTGAAGACGATATTCAAATCACCGCGCACCGGAAAAATGGGACTGGCTGGAAACGCCTTTCCATAGCGGCGAATCAGGCGGCGACGTGCAGCGAACAATCCCGGAAGCAGCGGCAGCGCGTTGAGAATCAACTTCAGGAATGCGCGTGATGTCATTTTCGCTTCCTGTGTTCCTTCGAACACGAAAAGCGGGATGGAGCCAACCGAGCGGAGATTGAGCAGCGTCGCCGCCATTTTGCCCCACAGCGCCAACGCATCGAAGACCACCAGATCGGGTTGTTCGCGCTTCAATTCTTCCAACACGAACGGCAAGAGCACTTCGGTCTTGCGGAAAACCAGCAGCGACACCCGCGCCAGATTGCCGTCCTGTATCAACTTCGAGATTTCCGCCGAGGTGATTCCGTCGATTGGATAGGGGCGGAAAACCGCGCCTGTACGCTCGATCTGCGGGCGGAATTCCTCTGTGTTGTAGTAGATCACCTGCTCGCCGCGCTGCACCAATTCCTGTACAACAGGCAAGGTTGGGTTGACGTGTCCATGCGCCGGGGGCATCAGATAGATGATTTTGCTCATCACCTTGCTTTCATAAATTTTCCAAAGTCATACTTTATTTTTAGACTAATCTAAATTTTTGTCAAGTAGGTCATTGATCTTTGCGGGGTGAGCGCTTTGGGGTATGGTATTCGCTTGCCTATACGTAGGGAGAAATGCCTTTGAAAGCACTGGTCACAGGGGGAACAGGTTTCGTCGGCTCGCACGTCGTTCGTCAGTTGGTCGAGCAGGGACACAGCGCCCGCGTGCTGCATCGTAAGACCTCGAAGCTGGATGCGCTGGCAGGCATATCGTTTGAAAGCACGTTGGGCGACATCCTCGACTCTGACGCGCTGCGTACCGCCTGCGAAGGCTGTGACTGGGTGTTCCACGTCGCCGCCGTCGCTGATTACTGGCGAGCCGACAAACAGCGCATGTTCGAGGCGAACGTCGAAGGCACGCGGCGGGTGCTGGACGCCGCCCGCGACGCTGGCGTGAAACGAGTGGTCTTCACCAGCAGCGCGGCGGCGGTAGGCATTCGCCCCGATGGTCAACCCGCCGACGAAAGCATCCCCTTCAATCTGCCTACGAAGCGTTTCCCTTACGGTCACAGCAAGGCGCTGGCGGAAGCGGTGGCGCTGGAAGCCGTCGAGCGTGGACAAGAGGTTGTGATCGTCAATCCCGTCGTGATCATGGGACCCTACGATCTGAACGTGCTTTCGGGCGATTTCGTCCTCAAAATCAAGCGACTCGGCTGGCTCGTGCCAGTCACGTCCGGCGGGGTTGCCGTCACCGACGTGCGTGACGTGGCACGCTGGCACATCGCAGCCGCCCAGCATGGACAGGTGGGACAACGCTACATTCTGGGGACGGAGAACATCGCCTACCCCGATTGGTTCAACCTGATCGCGGAGATCGTCGGTGCGCCGCGCCCTCGTTTGCGTGTGCCTTCCGCCCTACTACCCCTGATCGCCAATACGATTGATCTGCTGCGCTCGGTGGGCATTCGTGTTCCGATAGATGGCAACCAGACGCGGCTCGGCGGGCGAAACATCTTCTTCGACTTCAGCAAAACGTGGCGCGAACTCGGCGAGCCACAAATCGCCATGCGCCAGAGCGTGCAGGATACCTTCGACTGGTATCGGCAACACGGCTACGTGAAAACCGATCTGCTGTCACGGCTGGTGTATACGCTCAGTGGGAAAAAGCTGTAGCAGTTTAATAGATCAATCCGGTGAATGCGCAAAACGCTGCCGCTTCGCTAAAGGCGTTTGGCTAGCACCGAAAACCCTTCTGAAGCAGGCTCAACAGCCGACTTTAGTCGGGTTGATTTGGCTAGCCGGATGGCTTCCAGCATCCGGCGTCCTATTTCGTTGAACCGCATCAGCTTTCCATCTTCGCAGTTCAAGTCTTTTCAACCCCTTGACTATCACGTTACGTCATAGTTTATGATGCATTTCGTCAGTCATGGAGGTTGAAGGTGTACACGGTCAAGCAGATTTC
>DATGQJ010000148.1:0-2301 GCA_035304265.1 Oceanobacillus sp. | reverse complement strand
CTGCTCGATCTTGAATGGGAGCGAGAGGATTATCTATCTATCGGGCAATCGTTGTTACAGGAAGTCATCAGTATCGCTCACAGGCTCGGTTCTGGGCGAATCGGCTACGTGCTTGATACCCCGCCTATCGCCCCGCAGTGGCAGCATTGTCCTGAGCAGCGGACACATTTGCTCGAAACAGTGGGGTTCAAACTTGAGCGCGAAACCCATCGTTTTGAACTGAACACCGCCAACCACCCCGTCGCCTTTCCAACGGGATTGATCTTTAAAAGTCTGTCCGAAGTCGGCGAGGATGCGTTCATCGACGCTTTGGCTCGCGTCTCTGCTCAATCACTGGATCAGCGCACACGGCAGGATCGGGAGATGATGGGCGCTGAGGCGGAAGCGCGAATGACCTTCGAGGATTTGGCGCAGATGGAATACGATCCGGCGTGGTGGCAGCTTGCCTATGCACCGGATGGAGCGTTGGTGGGTCTGGTGATGCCCACCAAAAGTCCGACTTTTGCGACCATCGGCTATATCGGCGTCGTGCCGGAGCAGCGTGGACACGGCTATATTCATGTGCTGCTTCAGCAGGGAATGGCGACATTAAATGCTACGGGTGAGCATTTCCTGCGCACCGATACCGACGTAAGCAACACGCCGATGGCAAACGCATTCCGTCGCGCCGGATACACCCAGTTTGCGACGCGGCGTGAGTACAGCGTCAAGTTGTAAAACGTAAGGGTAAACGTAGAGGCGAGACACTATCTCGCCTCACAAATTTCTTTGCGTGCTTCGCGTCTTTGCGGTTCAAATGATAGCTGACGGCTGAAATCTGACCGCCTTTTTCACTTCCTGAACTGCGTATGTTCCCATTCGGTAAACAGGTCTTGCAGTTTCAACCGCTGGTATTTCCCCGTCGTCGTCACCGGAATATCCGTCCCGAACACCACCACCTTCGGCGACTTCTCGAACGTCATCCGCTGGCGGCAGTGGTTCAAAATAGCTTCCGCATCTAGCTCAACGCCTTCCTCCGGAACCACGTATGCCCCCACTTCTTCGCCGTAGTAATCGTTCTTGAAGGCAACCGCCAGCCCCACTTTCACGCCGGGAATTTCCAGCAATACCTCTTCAATGTCGAATGGACTGAATTTCACCCCGCCGCGATTGATCAACTCTTTGATCCGTCCGGTGATAAAGAAGAAACGCCGCCCGCGCTCATCCTCTTCGTAGAACCCCTCGTCGCCGCTGCGAAACCAGCCAAACTTGAAGGTTTCGGCATTCGCGTCCGGGCGTTTGAAATAGCCCTTCATCACGTTGTGCCCGCGAATGCAGATTTCCCCGCGTTCGCCCGCGCCCAATTCCTGCCCGCTGCCGTCGGCGCTGAAAATCGCCATCTCGTTCGGCTCAATCGGACAACCAATGCTCGGATAGCCATAATCGAACATCCAGTAACGGTGTTCGTCCCAACTCAGATTAATCGGCAGGTGGCAGCTATAGCACGTAGTTTCGCTCAAGCCATAACCGTGCAAAATCGGAATACCAAACTTCTCCTCGAAATTTCGTGCCAGCGCCATTGCCAGCGTCCCCGCCCCGCAGATAATGTGGCGGAAGTGGCGCAAATCCTGCCGTTCCACCCTGTCGCCCCATATCGAGCCGCCTTTCGCTTCCTGCTGCGCCGCGAAATCGAGGCAGAATTGCAGGAGAGTAGGCACGACGCTCACAACATGTACCTGCTCGCGGGCGATGCGTTCCCAGAAATACTGCGACGTATATGCGCGATTCAACACTACCGACCCGCCCACGTACAGCGGCGTGATCAGCGTCACCACAATCCCGTTGACGTGATGGATCGGCAGCACGCACATCATCCGCTGGTTGCCAGTGATCGCCTGCCACTCGCTGATGCCAAGCGCGTCGATCAAGAGGTTGTACTGCGTCAGCACAACCCCCTTCGGAGCGCCGGTTGTGCCGCTGGTGTAAACCAACAACGCCTCGTCTTCCAGCGTCGGGCGCTCATCGGTGCTCATGAAGGTGTCGGGACGATTCACAATTTCCGTGTTGAAATGCAGATACTTCTCGGTTGGTGTTCCGCCCATCGTCACGATCTGGCGCACATTCGCCGCGCCTAATCCATCGTCCTCACTGCCATAGATGATGCGCTCGGCGCGTTCCAGATATTCTTCGCGGGCAAAACACACTACCGCCTCGCTGTTGCGCAGGATGAAGGCGATTCGGCGGTCATCTTCGGCAATATTCTGTGGGGCAACCGCCGCGCCGATCAACCAGCAGGCGAAATAGAGGATCACCGTGTCGGCG
>DATGQJ010000147.1:0-11351 GCA_035304265.1 Oceanobacillus sp. | reverse complement strand
GATCAGCATAACCGACCTCGTATACCGCGTCGAGGATCGAAACGCCGCGTTCCAGAAGCGACGCCGCGCGTTTGGCGCGTTCGATTTGCGCGATTAGCCCCGGCGTTAATCCGGTGGAGCGCACGAAGTGACGGCGAATGGTACGCGGGGATACGTCTTGGGGATGGTTCTGCAACACTTCTGGCACGAGGGGATCACGCAGCAAAACCCCTTTGCGCACCATGCGGTCTACGAATTCCTCGACGTTTTCAAAGTCGGGAACTTGCCACGACTCGCCGTTCAGCCAGAAGGTTTTACTGGTGGCTTCAGGGAGCAGGGCATCACCATCCACGAGGTGGTTTGCTGGCAAATAGGGCATGTACACGCCCAACTTGAACTTGATCACCAGAAATTCTCTGCCCGCGAACTGGACTTTGGGGACGTGTTGGGTGGTCGCGCCCTCCGCCGTGACGGTGTATTTTCCCTGTTCTTTGACAAAGAGCAGGTTCCATCGAACATCGGCAGGGCAAACCGGCTGGTAATCCTGCTCAACACGCCCCCGCCAGATGATTTCAACATACGGCGAATCGGATAGTCTGCTCTCGAAGATTGCACTCACGTCTGAATCACTCCTGATTGCTTGGGGTTACACACGGTTCTACCCGGTCTTTTTCAATCGCATGTAATGATCGTGTTGGTCTTTGTCGAGATGCTCGATTGCGTAACGCAGCATAGTGCGAGGCATAGTGGCGGCGTGTTTGTCCAGAAAGTCCAGCAGCCTTTGTCGATCTGAATCGCCTGCCGCCCGCAGCATCCATCCGGTTGCTTTGTGGATCAGGTCTTGATCGTCTTGCAGCAGGATTTCGGCGATTTTGAAGGTGTCGTCTACGTCACCCTGCCGGATGAAGTATCCGGTGCTCACAATCGCGGTGCGCCGTTCCCACAGATTTTCCGAACGTGCCAGCGTAAATAAAATATCGCGCGGTTTATCGAACAGATAGCCGCCCACCACATACGGCGCACAGACATCGACCAGATCCCAGTTGTTGATGCGGTCATGACGGCGCATATACAGGTCAAATAGCTCTTTGCGGCGGCTTTCCGGTGATTTCTTGCGCCGCGCCTGCTTATCCATGATGCTCAACGCGCCAACCCGAACCTCATGGATCGGGCTTTCGAGCAGTTTTTCGATTTCGGCGGGCGGCATGTCGATGAATTCTTTGGCGAGTGCGAAAACCTGCCCCATACGCACGCCCATAAACGGATCGTTCTCACCGACTTTGAAATAACGCTCGTATTTCTTCAGTTCGTCGGGTGAACGGTGAGCCTCAAGCCGTTCGACGAACTGCTCTGCGGTAAGGGGCATTCACACGCTCCTGCTGTCAGATACCCGGTGGTATTTCCTGCAATTCCCACGAGTTGCCGTCAGGGTCTCTAAAAAAGGCAGACTTGATACCTCTTGGATATTCAACGACATCACTCACCTCGACGCCCCGGCTGATGAGCAGTTCCCGAACGCTTCTCACGTCTTTTACCACCAGATGCAGCCCCTTGAGCGATCCGGGTTGCATCTCTGAAATCTCGCCCAGTCCTGTTGAGAGCAGAATGGAGCACCCCGACCCCGGTGGCGTAAGCTGCACCATTCGCCTTGCTTCGGTCTGCTGATGATCGAAATCCGCATGAAATCCCACTTGTTCAACGTAGAAGGCTTTGGCGCGGTCAATATCGGAAACCGGAACCGGCACAAGTTCAAGTTTCATTTCGGGGGTGTTCATGGTTTGCTCCTTATTGAGTGAGGGCAAACACAGAGGTTTGCCCCGGTGCGTTACTTCAGGCTTTCAGCCAGCTTATCGAGACATTGCTCCATGCCCGATTTCGACATTTCCACGAGTTGCGCTGACGGGTAGCCGAATTCGGTGACGCTGAACTCGGTCTTGTTGCCATCGAGCGCCTTGAAGGTGAGCAGGTGGGGGACTTCAAACGGAATTTCCGGCGGTAAACCCTGTGTCTCAGGTGCAACCTTGTTGCCCTGTGCGTCAGCAAAGTGCTGGACAAACTCGATGCGCTCCATCGGCACGATTCTGGTATACGTCCACGAGTTATACATCTCTTGCCCGCCGTATTCGGCTGGCGCTTTCATGCACACCAGCGATGTCCCGCCTTCCCGAAAATCCATGTTCGCCACCGGGCAGGTGAAGCCTACCGGTCCCCACCAGCGCTTCACCTGCTCGGACTCGCTCCACGCCTTCCACACCTGTTCGACGGGGGCATCGAAAATTCGGGTGATGACCATGTTGTGAGTCATGTTGCGTTTCACTTCTTGACGCGGTAGCGAAGATGAGTGACGCCGACATCCTTGGTCACGTCCGTGATTTCCAGATCAATCGGCTCGATGCCTAGAAGTTCAAACAGGCGAACACCCTTGCCCAACAACACCGGCACAAGGTCAATGCTGATTTCATCCAGCAGTCCGGCTTTGAGGCACTGGCGCGTGACATCTGCGCCGCCCACGCCGACGGTTTTATCGCCCGCGATTTCTTTTGCCTTCGCTACCGCGCTTTCAATGCCATCGGTGACAAAGGTGAACGGCGAATCGGGCTTGTTGACCCATTCCTGCGGCGGATTGTGGGTCAGGACGACAATCGGCACGTTCAGAGGGTGTTTGCCGCCCCATGCGTTCGCCGTGTCGAACATTCTGCGCCCGGAAACAATTGCCCCGATTGTATGAGTCAATTCCTCAAACTGCTCGGCTCCTTCTGACGAAACCTTGAGGTCTAAATCCTCATCGCCTTTGGATAATTTCACGTCTTTGTCGCCTTGAAACATCCACGCAAAGACGCGATCCACTTCATCATTGGGTCCCGCGATAAAACCATCAAGCGACATGCTGAACCCTGCCCCAACGCTTCCCATCTGTGTTCTCTCCTTCGAGATGTCAAGTTACAACATCTGCATCATATTCAAACGAGAGATCGCTGTCTTGTACGAAACGGCAAGCCGGGCTGGTGCGCAGGATTTCGGCAGGGGTATGCCCGACCCACTGCTTCAGCGCACGAGTCAGATGGGGTTGATCGAAGTAGCCGACCTCATAGACCGTGTCGAGAATTGGAACGCCCTGTGCCAGAAGCGCCGCCGCCCGCTGTGCCCGTTCGATTTGAAAAATCTGGGTTTGCGTCAAGCCTGTGGCGCGTAAGAAGCGATGGCGGACGGTGCGGGCTGCCATGTCATGCGGCTGACCTTCCAACACCGCGTTCACCGTCGGATCGTAGACCAGCACTTCGTCACGAACGAGCCAGTCCACGAAGGTGTCTACATTTTCATAGTCAGGGAACTGCCACGCGGAACCCTTCAGCCAGAAGCGGCTGCCTGCGGCTTCCGGCAGCACGATTTCAGAATTCAGGAAGTCTCTGTGGGGCAGGTGTGGCATGAAAGTGCCAAGTTTGAACTTGATCCATAGAATCTCCGCGCCTTCGGTGAATGAGACGACGCCGGAAGTGGGCAGAGGTCCGGTGAAGATCGGCAGCAACTTGCCTTCATACCGGCTGAAAACCATGTGCCAGTGGCACTCGGCGGGGCGGATAGTCGAGCCGCTGCCAGTGGTATAACCGTGCATGACCGCTTCGACGTATGGCGAGTCGGATAGTCGGGTTGCAGTCTCAAAGCTCATACTTCCGCTCATGATTGCTCTAGATTGTCCGCGAAAGAGAGACCTCTCTCCTCAAGGGCTGCACGCAGGGTATTGATTGCCTTCGGACCCATACCGTGTAATTTCAGAAGTTCTTGCTCGGTGACGGTGGTAAGCTGCTCAAGGCGGTGGTAGCCAGCAGCGAGCAACGCCCGACGCGCGGGTTGACTGATCTTGGGCAGATCGATGGATTCATCGTGTTTCGTCATATGGTCTATCCTTGTGAAGTCGCCTTATCATACCATAGATTTAGCTCATCTGTTCTTAGGATTTGTGATGTTTCCCTTGTTTTTGAATTGATGCACCGACGTGTCTTTGCCTGACGACAAATTGGAATGTTCTAAGCTTGATGTAAGTCAGGGGAATTTACGTTACATTTATCGGAAACACGTAAATTTTTTCTGAAGGCGCGGCGCTTTTTACACCGCAGCGGCGACTCTTGTATCAAGGACGACCCAGAATGTTTGACGCCAGCGATGAACATTTGGCAAGGAAGGCACAATTGGGTGACCGTGATGCGTTTTACGCATTGTACAACCGCTATTTGCAGCGGGTGTATAACCGCGTAAAGAGTAAGGTTCCTCCGCAGGACGTGGAGGACGTGACACAGGAGATATTCATCGCTCTGGTGCGCTCGCTGGATAGTTACCAGCAGCGTTCGCGCTTCAACACATGGTTGTACACTATCGTCAATCGACAGATCGCGGATTTTTACCGGCGGCGCAACCGTAACGAGCGTGGACAAAACGTTGAACTCGACAGTGAAGGCGCTCCCGAAATTCCGTCAACGGCGGAGCATGACGAAGCCGATCAACGGATGTCTATTCAAAAGGCGCTTAATCACTTGCCGGAGCATTATCAAGAGGTGATTATGATGCGATTTGCCGATGGATTGACCTTTGCAGAAATCGCGGAACAACGTGGACAGTCGTTAGAAGCCGTGAAGTCGCTTTACCGGAGGGCGCTTCAGGCAGTCCGAGACAACATGGGTGAGGAATAGTGTATGGATGAGAATCGTCGTCTGGATGATGAGTTGGCAGAATTGACCGATGCAATTATCGAGAATCGTGAGATGACACCGAGTCAGGACATTGCAGATCTCGCCGAAATCGCGCGTGGGTTGCGCGACTTAATCGAACCGAACACGCCGCCATCTGCGTCATTTGATGCGCGGATGAAAAACCGTCTCGACATGGAATGGGAACAGCGCCAGCGTCGGATGACGCGGATGCGCGTCACCCCTGCGGTGCGGATGGTGTCGCTGGCGGCAGCGGTGGTCGTGGTGATGGTTGTCGTCATTTTTCTCACCAATAATCCGAGTGAGGGAGGGGGATTCGATGGAACCGCGCTCGGTTCCCCCGATGCGCTGATCGCCGTCGTCGCTGTTGCGGCGGTGGTGGGCGCGGCGATTCTGGTCTGGCGCAACCGTCGTTAATACAAATGCATGAGCAACAAATTTGGAAGGATTAAGATTCGGTTTGTTGCGTCAAATGCTTTCATCCCCAATAATTAAGATCAGTTCTTTAGAGTCGTTAGAATATTGTTTCTAGAGACAGAGACGACCTGTCTCTTTCGTTTGTAACCCGTGAGACCGATTTAACTCAGCCCGGAGTTCCGTTAGTAAGCGAGTGGTCATGCCCAGTACGACAACGTTGATCGCCTACGTCATCGCGGCGGCAATTCCCGCGTTCGCCGTGTATTTGATACAGGCGCTCGATTTATTCCAGACCGCCAAATTCAGAACGCTGTTGATCTGCGTTCTATGGGGCGCAATCGGAGCGTTCGGGCTGGCATACGTGATCAACAAGGGCGTGATCGAGCAACTGATGCTGGCAGGGGCGTCCCGAAACGACAGCCTACAGGTGGTTGTTAGACTGACCGCGCCCATCATCGAAGAAATCCTCAAGGCGCTGATCCTCATCTACTTAATTCGCCAGCCGAGCTTCCGCTATTTCGTGGACGGTGCGATCTACGGTTTTGGCGTGGGCATCGGCTTCGCCGTCATCGAGAACTTCTCGTACATTGGCGCAAGCAGCAACGCGGCGCTGGCACTGGCGGCAAGTCGGGTGCTCTCGACTTCGTTGATGCACGCGATGGCAAGCGCGATTGTCGGCATATCGTTGGGACGATTGCGCAGAAGCAAAGCACGACTGCTTCCGGTGGTCGGCATTCTCCTCGCCATTTCGGTTCACGTCATCTACAACAACGTCGTCAACACCCTCACGGGAACGGCGCTGCTACTGGTCGCCATCACCATCGGTTTAGGTGGGGCAGGCTTCATCGGGCTGCAAATCAGTCAGGGTCTTAATCAGGAAAAGAAGAAATTCACCCAGACCTTCGGCAAAAAGAGTGATGTGTCCGAAGGTGAAGTCCAGACGATTCAGCGGCTTGGTGCGAGTCACCTCGAAGAGATGATGCAGCAGCTTGAGGAGACGTTGGGCGACGCGAATATCGCCCTGATCCGCAAAATGTTGGTCACGCAGGCAAACATCGGCATCTTGCAGAACAACCTCGACAGCGGCAACGTCAGCCCGCGACTTCGCAAAGCATGGGAAGAAGAAATCGCAGAGCGCCGCGCCGAATTCCTCCAGATTCGCAAAGAATTAGACCGTTCGGTGATGGGTTACATGCAGCGCATGTTCCCCACGGACGATCAGGAAATGTGGGAATGGCTGCAAGAGGAGATGGCGCATTACGACCCGACGATGGTGCATACCTTCGATATGTTCATGAAAACGTCGGGACTGGCACAGTCGTTCACGCCGGAACAGCTTGAGGCAATGGCGGAAAGCCTGAGCCGGATCGGGATTTTCAAGAACGTGTCGCTTGCCGATCTGGAAAACCTCGGACGCGCCATCAAAGTACAGGAATACAAAAACGGCGAGATGCTCTTTGATCAGGGCGATGAAGGCGACGCCATGTACATGGTCGAAGAGGGCGAGATTTCGATCTTCGCGGTGGATAGTCGTGGGCGCGAGAAGCCTCTGCGCACGTTCGGTCCCGGCAGCGTTGTCGGGGACTTCGCCGTGCTCGATGGTCAGCCACGTTCGGCGCGGGCGCGGGCATCAGGTTCGCTGAAGGTGCTGGTGTTGCAGCGGCAGATGTTCAAGATGTTCATCCAGAGCCGTCCGCAGGTGATCCTCGCGGTGCTGGAAGTGCTGGCAGATAAGGCGCGGTTCACCACGTTGTCGGTTGAAGAGAGCATCCATAATCTCAGCAATCTTGCACAGGGTGACTATGCGGCTGTCGCGCAGCTTGACGTGCTGCCTTTAATGGCACCAGCGCCGTCTGCGCAGCCGACCCGTGAGAGCGCAGAGCCGGAAGTTACGGAAGTCTCCAACGTGCATTCCTCGCTCAAACAAGCATTTGCCACTTTCGCGCGTAAGCTGCAAGGACGTGAACAGGAAGCACGAACACGAGCGACAAGTTAGAAATACCTTAATGCGATGAGGCACTTTTTTGTGCCTCATCCCGTTAGAATAATGTTTAGGGGCGGTTGGGGGACGATTAACAATGACGATTGCCGAAGAACTTAAAAAATTCCCATTGTTCAAGAGCGTCGAACTCAACGAACTCGAAGCCCTCGCCAGCATGATGCAGCAGCAGTCGTATCCGCAGGGTGCGGTGCTGTTTGAGAAAGACCAACCCGGTGATGCCATGTACTTGATTCGTACCGGGCGCATCCGGGTTTTTCTGCGCGACCCACAGGGAAATGAGATTACGTTTCGTCATTTCGGACCCGGACAGGTTGTCGGGGAGTTCGCGCTGATCGACGACAAGCCGCGTTCCGCATCTGCCGAAGCCGCCGAACCGCTGGAAGTGATGACTCTGAGCCGAGAGCACTTTCTGGCACTACTGCGCGAGCGCCCGATTCTGGGCGTGGAGATGATGCGCAACCTCGCTGAGCGCGTGCGCTATACCACCAACTATCTTGAAAAGTTGTTTTCTGCCATCAACCTGCTCGTCAACAGCGAGTACGAACAGGCAATCAAAGAGATGTCGATTACGACTGATGAGGATGAAATTCAGAACTTGATCAATGCATTCGTGCAGATGGTCACGAAGCTCCGCGAACGGGAAGCGGCGCTGAATCAAGCGGCGTTGCGGAGCGAAGATAAGGGAATTTGATGGTTGTAAAACGGTCTGTCACATAAGTGAATTTTGTTAAAAATCCTCACGTGGCAACACTTTTTCTCGTGTTTTCACGACCAATAACTGTAGCAAGGCGATACACTGTTCGCGTTGAGGGATTTCTTCATCATGAAACGACGTGATTTTGGATTGATTGGCATTGGGTTGTTGATAGGGTTGCTAGCTGGCGTGGTCGTCATGAGCAACGACGGGCTGCGCGATGGTTTGTTGGGGACGGCTGGTTTGACGCCCGGCGCTCCACCAGCCTATTACCTTGTGGATATGGGTGAGTCACGCAACTGGCTGACGGGGACCTATGCTGAGCAGGCGAATGATCTTTCGGCGGCATTTGACCGAATTACACCGTTGATTACCACCACCAATTTTGGTGAAACGGTACGTGCGGTTGAGCAAGACATCAACTTGATTGTGGTGAATGCCTATACAGCGCTGACCGGGTTAGCACCGGCGAATGCTGCTGTTCCGACGCCGGAGCCGCTTCCCGATCCGCTGCTGGGTTCGCTCTCCGATGGAGACGTATCCACCTGCCTCGGATTGGACGAGAATCCCTATAACGTGGATGGCTACGCGCTTTATCTCTACATCGAAATTCCCTCGACCCAGACGCAGTTTGTCCCGGAAACATGGGAGCGTCTGAGTGAACCGAAAGACGACGACCTGTTCTGGCAGCGGTTGGCGTGTCAGTCGCTAGAGCAGGCGCAGCAACCCGGAAGGAGGTGACGCTTATGCATTGAACTTCAGTTTTCGTCCGTTGAAAGCAATACCGACTACTTAGGAGACACTTTATGCAAGGACGAGGACTCAACAGGCAAGTCGTGATCGTGGCAGCAGCCGCCCTGGTCGTTTTAGTCGTCGGGGCGATTATCCTGTCTAACAGCGGAGTCAACCTGTTTGGGACCGCGGGTGGAGATGATGTTGCCCAGATACCTGATCGCGATGGGGACGGCTTCGCCGATGACGTAGATGCCTGTCCCGATGAAGCAGGACCGGATAACGGTTGTCCTCCACCGCCTCCTCCGCCTGACAGTGATGGAGATGGGATCGCGGATCCGGACGATGCGTGTCCGAACGATCCGAATCATGATGCTGTAGGCGACCCATGCAATCACGACGAAGATGGGGATGGCTTCACCGATGACGTGGACGCCTGCCCCAATGAAGCGGGACCGATCAATGGCTGCCAACCGACAGCAGTGCCCGACAGCGATGGGGATGGCTTCACCGATGACGTGGATGCTTGCCCCAATGAAGCGGGACCAATCAATGGCTGCCAACCGACAGCAGTGCCCGATAGCGATGGGGATGGCTTCACCGATGACGTGGACGTCTGCCCCAATGAAGCGGGACCGATCAATGGCTGCCAACCGACAGCAGTACCCGATAGCGATGGGGATGGGATCGCGGATTCGGACGATGCATGTCCGAACGATCCGAATCATGATGCTGTAGGCGACCCATGCAATCACGACGAAGATGGGGATGGCTTCACCGATGATGTAGATCAGTGCCCCACCGAAGCAGGACCGGATAACGGATGCCCCGCTGCCACGACTGCGGATGTCGCAGACGTAACCCAGGATGCACAGCCAAGCGAGACACCTACACCGACCACCGATCAAGCCGTCGTTGACTCGACGGATAGCGTCGATGTGACGCAGCAAGTAGATGCTGACACGGCAACGCCTACAGCGACAGCTACCACATCTGGGGTAGTGTTAGGCGTTGATACGCCGGGTCCGGTGCTACAGGTGAGTGGTGTTTGCTTTGTGCCTAATGCGAACTCGGTATCGTTTACGATTACCAATACCGGTCAGGTTGGGATGTACGAGCCGGGCATTCTGACGATCACCAATGGCGGACAGCCGGGGGGGGCGCAGTCAATTCAACTGGGTGCCGGTGAATCGTATGGTCCAATCGAGTTGAGTGCTGTTGGGCGTTCAGGCGTTCAGGTCGATTACCGTACCTACCTGAATACGCCGCCGGGTGAATTTGACTCGCAGGCGCGTGGTTTCCAGACGTGCCTTGAGCCAACGGAAACCCCGACGAACACGTTTACGCCGACCAACACCAATACGCGGACGAATACGTATACGCCCAGCAACACGCGCACGCCAAGCCCCACGCGCACGCCCAGCAATACGTTCACACCGAGCTACACGCCGAGCAATACCAACACGCCAACCAACACGGCGACACCTAATCCGCCGATTGAGTTAAGCGTGACGGCGACGTGCGATGCAAATGGGCAGGTGACGTTTGTGATCACCAATTCCGGTTGGGCGATGCCGTCAGGGTCAAGGATCAACTGGCGCATCACCAATTCGCAGGATAACAGACGGCGCGACGGTAATACATCGGCACTGGGCGCGGGTGCATCGGCGACGGTTACCCATACCGACTACTACGGAAATGTGACCCTCACAATTCGTTCCGTGAGTGGGCTGAATACGCAGCAGAATCCGGTCAACGGAGTAGGTGCGACGGCGACCGCCTTCTGTGAACCGCCAACCGCGACGGCGACGTACACGCCAAGCAATACCTTCACGCCAAGCAATACACGGACGCCAAGCCCCACACGCACGCCGAGCAATACGCGGACGCCCAGCAATACGCCATCACAGACGTATACGCCGACGATGACCAGCACCGATGTGCCGGATCCAAATCTGGCGTACAGCGTCTCGTGTAATCAAATTGACCCTTCGGCGAACGCGATCTTCCGGCTCGTCAATACCGGCGGTGACATGCCCAATGCTGGCGAATACTACATCGACAACGTAAATTCGCCTGACGTGGGTCCGGTGCCGTTCCAGTTGATTTCAGGTGAAGCGCTTGAACTCAACATTGAGCCAAATGCGCGTGTGTATGGCAGCTATGTCACCCTGTCGGGGCGGCGGCAGACGTTCGAATATGACGCATCTTGTATCCCGCGTCCGACGGACACGCCGACCAATACGCCAACGCCGAGCGATACACCGACCAGCACGGCGACTCGGACGCCGCCATCCTACCAGTTGAACTTGTCGCATATTGAGTGCGTCAATAACCAGACGGAAGTTCACTTTGTTCTGCTGGGTGTTCCCGATAACATCACGCCGGGTACGCTGGTGTACAACTACACCGACGCAAACAATCAGAGTGCTTCACGTTCCGTGAGTCCAGATCGTAAAACCGGGAATGTGTGGCATTACTACGACTATCCGTTTGCTAATGGGTTCATCAATGTGACGAGTGCGACGGTAGATGTGGACGGTGATCCGGTGCTGCTGCACAATCCGGGTGACTACGCGAGTGTCTACAACTGCTCGCCGACGGATACACCCACCCAGACTCCGACGGATACGCCGAGCATCACACCGACCAATACGTATACGCCGAGTGTGACGCCGTCGAATACGCCGACCAACACATACACGCCGAGCAACACGCCGACCAACACGTACACGCCGAGCAACACGCCGACGAATACTCCGACCAACACATACACGCCGACGGCGACCAACACGGATTTGCCGCCCGGTTTGTCTGTGGCGGG
>DATGQJ010000146.1:0-7328 GCA_035304265.1 Oceanobacillus sp. | reverse complement strand
CGTGGATTTGACAAGCGGGGATATTGTCGTCGCAGACTACATTATCGCACCCGCCGGGGCATTCACGCCTTCCGTGCTCCATCAGGGCGATGTCGTCATCATCACGGGCTATTTGCTTCCTGACGGAATCACGATACAGGCGGTGACGTTTGAATTCTTCGTCGAGCCGGAAGAAACCCCAGAAGCGACAGAAACTCCCGAAAGCACTCCTGAGGCAACGCTCGAAGTGACGCCGGAAGTCACACCGGAAGCGACACTGGAAGTTACTCCTGAAGTGACCCCAACGGAGGAAGTGTGCAATTTCCCGAATCATCCGGTGGCGCTGCGTATTTCTGAAGCCTTCAACGTCACGTATGAAGAAGTGATCGCGTGGCACTGTCAAGGCTTCGGCTTCGGCGAAATCACTCGTGCGTATTTGCTCGCCGATGCAACGGACGAAGACGCACAAACCTACTTCGAGATGCGCGGCAGTGGGCAGGGTTGGGGGCAAATTGTCCGTGAAACCGGCATTCACCCCTCAGAACTTGCGCCGGGACAGGTGCATCGCGGCGGCTATGACGCAGAAACCACTGAAGAAGCGGGCACGACAGGAAATCCGGGACCGGGCAATAGTGGTGGACACGGCAACGGGAATGGCAACGGCAATGGCGGTGGTCGCCCTGACTGCCCCGGCAATAGCTGCAACGCGCCCGGACGCGGTGGCAACGGCAATGGCAACGGTAACGGTAATGGGAACGGACGCGGAAACGGGAACGGACGCGGAAACTAACTGATCTTCACGAGGCAGCTAAAGGCGGGGCATGGAGCAATACGCTCCGCCTTTAGCATCACAGGTCGCCGCCATCCTCGCTTGGCGGTGTGACAACCCCTTTTCTCACAACCAGTTTTGCATCATGTCGTCAAATTCACGAATTGTTGACAAATAATTCATGAATTTTACATGCGACATTGATAGCACCGACAACGTTATAACAATTATTCTGATGATATGAGGTTGTTTTGGTTCGGGGGAACAATGCAGAAAAAGTTTTCAAAACGCAAATCTCGTCTAGAGAGTGGGCAAAGTCTTATTGAGTTCGCTATTGGGTTGGTGGTACTGCTGCTCTTACTCTCAGGTCTGCTCGATCTTGGGCGCGTTTATTTCACCTATGTTGCGCTTGAAGATGGCGCGGGGGAAGCCGCCCTGTATCTTGCCATTAATCCAGCCTGCCCTAACGCTGCCGCTGGTCCGCAGTGCGCCGACCCCAACAACGCGGAATACCGTGCGCGTTATGGTGGCGGTGGCGAAGTCGATTGGTCAATTGCAACCATCAAAATCGACATTCCCATCGACGCACTTGGAAATGCGGTCTACGACGTAGGCGAGCCGGTATCGGTCACGATTGAGTATCCATTCCAATTGTTGACTCCTGTCATTCCAAAAATCACGGGCTTAAACCCGATCACCCTGACCACCCATGCAAGTCAAGTCATCATTGGAGAATAACATGCGCCGACGAGGACAAGCACTCACCGAATTCGCACTGATTATGCCTGTGCTGATGTTCGTCACACTGGGCATCATCGATTTTGGGCGCGTGATGTTCACCTACGCGATGGCATCCAACGCGCTGCGCAACGCCCTTCGCAACGCCGAAGTATTGGGTTATTCCGGCGATCCGGAAGTCTATGCCAATTGCGCCAAGATGCGCGACGACGTGCGCAACGTCTTCTTCGCAGGACCCGCCACAGTGACGGTGCAGTACGTAGAAGCAGACAGTCCTGATCCCAACAATCCGGTCATCCACGACTGCCCGGAGGGGATGGATCAGTTCGTCGATACTTCCTTGCTGGAAAGTGGTGATTTGCTTCAGATCAGAGCCACCGCCACCGTCGAGTTCATGACGCCCGTGCTTACCCAGATACTCCCCAATATGACGTTCAATTTTGCGGGACAGCGCACGGTTGTGGTGAATGTTCCCTTGAGCGACAACTTCGACGTTGACAGCGACTACGATGGCTTGCTCGATGAATGGGAGATGTTGCACTTTGGCAATCTGGATCAGATCGCTACTAACGACCCAGACAATGACGGTTGCAACAATGGCTGTGAGGAAACGCGAGGACTAGACCCGAATAACGGCGACAGCGACAAGGACGCTTTTGGAAACCCCACACCCGATGGTCTGAAGGATGGCGATGAAGCCTACGTCTATAAGACCAATCCCCTCGTTCCAGATACGGATTACGATGGTTTGAACGACGGGGACGAGATCAACATCTACGACACCGATCCGAAAAACCCGGATACCGATGGTGATGGTATCAGCGACGGCGATGAAGTGGGGCAAGGGTACACGCCGAACTTATCGGACACGGACGGTGATGGCTTGAGCGACGGCGACGAGGCGAACCGCTACTTGACGAACCCGAATAACCCGGACAGCGATGGTGACGGGTTGAATGACTTTGACGAGGTGATGGTTCACCACACCAATCCGAATAATGCCGACAGTGACGGCGACGGTCTAAATGACTATCAGGAAGTCTTAGACTGGGGTACGGACGCACTCTGGAGCGATACCGACGGCGACGGTTTGACCGACGGGGATGAGGTGAACATCCATCATACCATCCCGACCGACAACGACAGCGACGACGACGGTCTGCTTGATGGTGCGGAACTCTCAACTTTCAATACCGATCCGGCGCTGGCAGATACCGACGGTGATCGCCTCAATGACCGTGACGAAATCTATACTCACGGGACCCAACCGAGAAACCCAGACAGCGATAACACACCTGCCGGTTGCGCCGGAGACGGACTGTTGGACGGTGACGAAGTGTATACCTACCGAACCAACCCGCTGCACTGTGATACCAACGGCAACGGTTATACCGATGGGGAAGACGTTGCAGCAGGTAGAGACCCCCGCAGCCCGGACAGCGATTCGGATGGACTGGCTGACAACTGGGAAATGCTCTATTTCGGCAATCTCGCGCAGTCAGGCACAGACGATCCCGACGGGGATGGTTGCAACAATGAATGCGAAGAGACGCGCCTGTTGACGCCGAATAACCCCGATAGCGATGCCGACGGGTTGATGGATGGCTACGAGATCAACACCTCCCTGACCATTCCCAATGTGGCAGACACTGATGGTGATGGCTTGAGCGATGGTGATGAAGTCTCACGTGGTATCAATCCGAATAATCCCGATACCGATGGGGATGGGTTGACTGACGGCGATGAAGTCAATGTCTACGGCACTGACCCAAATGATCGGGATAGCGACGACGATGGCTTGAACGATTACGCCGAGATATTCCAGTACGGGACGCTGCCGACGAACAATGACAGTGATGATGGCGGCATGGGCGATGGCTTAACCGACTCACACGAAATTCTGGTGAGTAGAACTGATCCGCTTGACAGCGACAGTGATGATGACGGCTTAAAGGACGGCGATGAGGTCATTGTCTACGGCACTGTGCCTACCAGACCCGATACGGACAATGATGGCTTGACCGACTATGAAGAGGTGATCATCTACGGTTCCAACCCGAACCGCACTGATACTGATCAGGATGGCTTAAGCGACTTTGCCGAAGTCCGCACTTACCAGACCAATCCGAATGACCGCGACAGCGATAATGACGGCTTGAGCGACGGTCAAGAGGTGAATACCTATCATACCGACCCGAATGATCCCGATAGTGACGACGACGGTCTGAACGATTGGGGTGAAGTAAGTGTGGGGACTGACCCGGCGAATCCTGACACCGATGGGGATAGCTTGAGCGACGGGGACGAAGTGAATACCTACAATACGCTTCCGCTCAATCCCGATACCGACGGCGATGAAGTGAACGACGGTACGGAAGTCGCTGACGGCACCGACCCGCTTCATGCGCCGACGCTGACCATCAACGACATCACGGTTTCCGAACCAGCACACAAGAACGACCCACCGACGACGGCATCCTTCACCGTGACGCTGATGTACCCGCTCAACACATCGGTGTCGGTCAACTACGCGACGGTGCCAGCGACGGCGACGGAATGCACCAATGGCAACTGCGACTACCAGCGGACGACGGGGACACTGACGTTCCAGCCGAACGCCACCACACAGACCATCGAAGTCCTGATTTATGGGGACAACAACAACGATCCCGGAGAAACTTTCTCGGTCATTCTGTCCAATCCGACCAATAATGCCACCCTCGAACGGCGACCGGGTCGCCTGCCGGGGCAGGGTATTGCCACTATCCAATGAGACGAGGCACAACGATGAACAATCATTCCACCAAGCCATCCGAGAAGTTCGTTCATAGTGGGGCGAGGCGTGTCTCGCCCCTACGAGAATTGGTTCGCAAGCTCTTTGAACCGCAGTATGCTTCCGACCTTCAGTCCGGTCAGGCAATCGTCCTGATGGCGCTGATGATGCTGGGATTGATGGCAATGCTGGGGCTGGCAATCGACGGCGGCGGGCTGTTCTTTCTGCATCGTGATACGCAGAACGCGACGGATGCAGCGGTGATCGCCGCAACCTATGCCCGCTGCACCAGCGATGACCCTGAGGTTGTCGAATTCGCCGGGTATCAAGCCGCCGCGCGGAACGGTTTCGGGAACAGCGGCGTTTCGGACTGGGTTGAGGTTCATAACCCGCCCAATTCCGGCACGGGCGCGGGCGACGAGGATTACGTCGAAGTCATGATCACGGCGGCGAAACCGTCTTACTTCATCCAACTGGTTTTTCCGGAGCCGTTGCGCGTAACCAGTCGTGCAGTGGGACGCTGCTCGCCCCCATTTGATCCGGCAACCTTGCCCGCGCTGCTGGCATTATCGACCACCTGCAATAACACCGTCAACTGGACGGGAGCGCAAGGCAATATCTCCACAATGGTTTCGGGTGGGGCTGCCATCCACAGCAATTATGAGGTGAAATCCGGCGGCGGTGGTCAGGGGAACAGCATTACCGGCACCACAACCGCAGTAGGCAGTGTGAATCAAGGTAGTGGCGGCAATACAACCTGGAATCCTGCGCCGCAGGCGAACCTTGGTGCTGACTATATTGTGGACGACCCCATAAGCGAACACTTCCCTATATCCGATTTTGCGCCGGGTGGCGAGTACGCCCGCCGTGCTCAGAGTCAGGGATTGTATACGAGCATCAACAGCACGGCGGATGACCCGGATATGAAGAGTAACGGGACGTGGGACCCAAGAAATGGGCGTGTGCTGAACGGCTTGTACTACGTGAATGGGGATGTCCGCATTGGAAACGGCGTAAGCTATGGGGTGAACGGTATCACGATTGTCGCGACAGGTGAGATTAGCTTCAGTGGTGGCGTGAATCTCCATTACTATATGGATGGCTTCCTGCTCTACTCCGGGTATCAAGCCCGGAACTGCGGCGACAATGCGATTTCAATTTCCGGGTCAAGCGGGTATTGGTATGGCGTCATTTATGCTCCCGGCGGCGGAGTCAATATTTCGGCTTCCGATATAGAGGTCACCGGCGCGATCATTGCGGATACAATCGACTTCTCAGGTTCGACCCTTGATCTGGTCTACGATCCTGACATCCTCAACCCCATCCCCGCCAGCGTCGTGGTTTCTGAGTAGCCTTATCGTACCGGGCAGCGGAGTCCTCTCCGCTGCCCGATTTCCACTCAAAGATCTGCTGCGACATTCACAAGCGCTTCCACGTTTTAATAAATGTAATCATACATTCGAGTTTCTACACGATGACGACATCATTGATGCATTTTCATGCATATCATTCTGAGCCACCTGTGCCCATCGGCGAGGGATTGTCTCGTTTCCGCCGGACGAACGGCAACCCAGAGCGCCAGCGCACCGTTTACGATTTACAGCATCAGGCTGGATTAAAATGGAATCAACTGCCTTTTGGCAGCCTTGGAACCATACGGCGGGCAAAGTGGATGTCATTTAGCGAAATCACGTGGTTAATGGGCATACTGGCTGCCTCACTGCCAGAGGACGAGCCGGGAACAATTCCAGTTGATATTGCCAATCTCATACGGGAAGCACAGCAGGGAGACCGCGAGGCGGTTGCGACCATCTATCGTGCTTACGTCAGACGTATTTACCGTTACGTCGCCTGTCGTGTGCCTTCCACCAACGATGCTGAGGATTTAACCGCGGATGTTTTTGTCCGTATGGTCGAGGCTTTACCCAATTACCAGATTACGGGCGCACCCTTCGAGGCATGGCTGTATCGCATCGCTGCGTCGCGGGTTTCAGATTTTTATCGGAACAAAGCGAACAAGCAGGGTGAAGAACTGCATGAAAATCTCACCGATGATACGGTTCCGTCAGAGGAGATGTTGATCGAAGGGCAGATGCTGGATACTCTGCGAAGCGCGATGCAGCGCTTGCCGGAAGAGCATCAGACTATCCTGATTATGCGCTTTGTCGAACGCAAGAGCCACGAAGAAGTGGCAATGCTTCTTGGTAGAAGTGTCACCGCAGTCAAGAGCATTCAACACCGCGCCCTTTCTCGGTTGACCGAGATGTTGGGCAGCAATCACAAAGTGCGTCATTACCTGCGAGGCAGTCATGAGTGAGATGACCCCAGAGGAAATCCTTGCTCGGCGTCTCGATCAGGTTTTGCCGCCGGATACGACGCGCATTCCTCCCCAGACGCCTGATCCACTGGTGAACATGGCGGCACGAATAGCGGCGATGTCCGTTCCTGAGCCATCGGATCTCGCCCTTATACGGATGGAAAATGTAGTGCTGGCTGCATTCGACAAGCAGCATCGTGTTCAGCAGCAGCCAAAACAGACTCGACGCTGGGTATCCCATGTAAGCCGGTGGGCTGTCGCCGCCAGTTTTGTCCTCGTTTTGCTGATTGTCGGGCTGGTGCCCGCTTCTGCCGGAAGTTTGCCGGGAGATCCGTTATACGGTGTGATGCGCCTGACTGAGAGCGTCGAGCTTGCGCTTGCGTCGGATTCCAATACTGCCGTTCGTCTGCGATTAGTCTATGCGGAACGGCGTGCCTTAGAAGCACTAGCGCTGTTTGAGCGTGACCAATTTGACGCGGCGCTGCTCGACGAAGCACGCGCGGAATTGAGCAATGCCGAACAGGCAGCGAGTCCAGAAGTGAGAACATCGCTGATCTTCCAGTGGCAGCAGCAGGAACTCAGTGAACTGATCACGTTTGTCGAGCAGCAGGTTCAAGAGCCGGATGAGCCAGTCGTAGTTGCGACGGACTCGGCAACGCCGACGGATACCTCGACTGCAACCGATACTTCGATGCCGAGCACGACACCAACGCAGTCAGATACCTCGACTGCAACTGACACCTCGACGCCGA
>DATGQJ010000145.1:0-3443 GCA_035304265.1 Oceanobacillus sp. | reverse complement strand
CGGTAAGGACCATTGGTCTAAGCCCGAATACCCGCCATCTCTGTACTCGTGAACCACCTTCGCAGTAAAGGGGGAACGGGAAATGAGACTTCCACGATTCCCGCTATCTGGCGGGATTTTTGATCTATATACCACTCCCTTTGCGTGCGAACGTGCTGCATTTCGCTCAGTTTCTCAGCAAAGGGATTGCTCAATGAAGACCATTTTCACTCTATTGATTTTTGGACTTCTGGCGAGCGCGGTTCTCGCTCAGGAAGCGCCAACCACGAACCTCACCGATGCGTGCGTCGAGATTTACGACGAATCGGTGGATTATTTCCCCGACAAAACCGAAGTCGAATACGCCGCAGGATTTGAGGTCGAATACTTCAATAACTACAAGGTGATCAACGTGCTGCAACCGTGGCGAGACGCCGACGTGACCTTCACTTACGTGTTGGTGCAGTGTGGCACGCCCGCGCCCGAAGGCTACGAAGACGCCGCGATCATCGAAGTGCCTATCGACACAGTGGTGTCGATGTCCACTACCTACGTTCCTCATTTCGTCGAATTGGGATTGCTTGACCACGTGGTCGGCGTGGACGAGTTCGATTTCATCTACAACGCCGACATGCGCGAATTGATTGAAACAGGGGAAATCGTCGAGGTGGGCGGCAGTTCCGCTGTCAACGTCGAGTTGGTGCTCGATCTTGATCCCGATTTGATCATGACCTTTGGCTTGGGCAGCCCGGACTACGACGCGCATCCGGTGCTGCTGGATGCCGGATTGAACGTGGCGCTCAACAGCGATTACATGGAAACGTCCCCACTTGGACGGGCGGAATGGATCAAGTTCACCGCCATGTTCTTCAACCGTGAAGCTGACGCGAACGCCTTTTTTGACGGAGTCGCCGAGCGTTACAACGAACTCGTGGCGCAGGTTGGCGAGATCGAAGAACGCCCGACGGTGCTGGTGAACGGCAATTACGGCGATACGTGGTTCGTCGCGGGCGGCGCTAGCTACACCGCGCAACTGATTAAGGACGCAGGTGGCGATTATCTGTGGGCAGACGACGACTCGACGGGCGGCTTGCCATTGTCCTTCGAGGCGGTGCTGGAACGCGGTCAGGACGCCGATTACTGGATTAACCCGAACTTCTGGTTCAGCCTTGCCGATGGGCTGGCAGAGGACGAACGTTACGCCGAATTCGAGGCATTCCAGAACGGCAATGTTTACAACAACAACGCGCGGGTGAACGAGTTTGGCGGCAACGATTATCTGGAAGGCGGCGTGGTCAATCCTGACGTGCTGCTGGCGGATCTGGTTGCTATCTTCCATCCGGAACTGCTGCCCGACCACGAGTTGTTCTACTACCAACAGTTACAGTAAGGCGACTCGATGGCACAAAACGTACTGGATACGACTGATCTGACAAGCGCCTCTGCGGTGCGCCCTCGCGTAAGGTGGCGGCGGTGGGCGCTGCTGGCGCTGGGCGTCGCGCTACCGTGTGTGTTCGTGTTGTGTTTGCTGGTCGGCTCGGTCACTATTCCGCTGGAAGAAATCTTCACGATATTGCGCGGGGGCGAACCCTCCCGCGCATCGTGGACGACGATTGTGCTCAACTTCCGGCTGCCGAAGGCGATCACGGCGCTGCTGGCAGGGTCAGGTTTAGCAGTGGCAGGCTTGCTGATGCAGACCCTGTTCCGCAATCCGCTTGCCGATCCGTTCGTGCTGGGCATCAGTTCCGGGGCGAGTCTGGGCGTGGCGCTGGTGCTGCTGGCTATCGGCACGACGGGAGCAACCATGCTGGCAGGCGTGGGGTTGCTTGGCGACCTCAGCCTGATCCTTGCGGCGGGGGCGGGCGCGGCAATCGTGTTGGCGCTGGTGCTGCTGGTCGCGCAGCGGGTCCGCAGCACCATGACGCTGTTGATTCTGGGCGTGATGTTCGGCTATGTCACCAGTTCGCTGGTGAGCATCCTCGTTCATTTCAGCATCATGGATCGCATCCAGACCTACATCAACTGGACGTTCGGCTCGTTCGGCGGCGTCACGTGGGGACAAATGGCGCTTTTTGCAGCAGCGATGATCGGCGGGCAAATCCTTGCCTATACGCTGGTCAAGCCGCTGAATGCGCTGCTGCTCGGCGAAGCCTATGCCCGCAGCATGGGCGTGAATATTCGGCTCGTGCGCCGAATGTTGATCCTCGCGGCGGCGACGCTGGCGGGCGGCGTAACGGCGTTTTGCGGTCCTATCGGCTTTCTCGGCATTGCCGTGCCGCACCTGTGCCGCGCCTTGCTGGGCACGTCCGATCATCGGGTGCTGCTGCCCGCTTCGACACTGATGGGCGGCATTCTGGCGCTGATCGCCGACATGATCGCGCAGGTTCCGGGCAGCCAGATCATTCTTCCGTTGAATGCAATCACGGCACTGATCGGCGCTCCGGTGGTGGTGTGGGTGATTCTGCGGCAGCACAAGTTGCGGGAGACCTTCGCAGGATGAATGGGTTGAACGGCACAGACTCAGTGCTTACGACGCACAACCTGACGATTGGTTATCGTAAGCGGGTAGTGGCGGAAAACCTGTCGCTGGAACTTCGCGCGGGTGAACTGGTCTGTTTGCTGGGTCCGAATGGCGCGGGCAAAAGCACGCTGCTGCGAACATTGGCAGGGATGCAGCCGCCGCTTGGCGGATACGCGCTGCTGCAAGACGAGGACGTGAGCAAGCTATCGGCAAGAGAAATCGCCAAGCGTCTGAGCATTGTGCTGACCGAGCGCGTGGACGCGGGAACCATCACCGCCCGCGAACTGGTGGCACTAGGACGTTACCCCTACACCGATTGGATGAACCGCCAGACTGATGCTGACCGACACGCGGTAGAGCAGGCAATCCGCGCGGTGGGTGCAACCACGTTGGCAGACCGACACGTGCATGAACTGAGCGATGGTGAGCGCCAGAAGATCATGATCGCGCGGGCGCTGGCACAAGAACCCGTCGTCATGATGCTGGATGAACCGACAGCATTCCTCGACCTGCCACGCCGCGTGGAAATCCTGTATCTGCTGCGCTCTCTGGCGCGGGAAACCCGACGGGCGATTCTGCTTTCCACACACGACCTCGATCTGGCGCTGCGATGCGCCGATCAGGTGTGGCTGATGACACAGGAAGGCAGGATGCACGTCGGCGCACCGGAAGATTTGGTTTTGAGCGGCGCATTCGGGCGGGCGTTCGCCAGCATGGGCGCACACTTCGACGGCGAAAGCGGCACGTTCGCCATTTCAGCGCCTTCGATTGGAACCGTGAACCTGATAGGCGAAGGCACAACCGCACAATGGACGGCACGCGCATTAGAGCGCGAGGGTTTCAGTCTCGACCCGACAAGCGGCGTCACCATAGAAGTCGATGGTGAACAGCAGCGTTGGAAAACCATCGTCGGTGAGCATTCTGTCGAACACACCTCGATCTA
>DATGQJ010000144.1:0-5115 GCA_035304265.1 Oceanobacillus sp. | reverse complement strand
CCGGCGGCGGTTGTGCCTGCCCCGCCGTGATGCACTACTGCTTTCACACGAGGGAATAGCCAGTCATGCGGCGCTTGTTCAAGCATGAAGACGTTTTCCGGCAGTGAGTCGGCTTTCAACCCGCCCCAACCGCTTGCCAGAATGCCGCGCTGCCCTGATTGCTCCAGCGCCGACAACACGACACGCGCCTTGCCTTCAGGGTCGGTTCCCGCCATGCTGCCGAAGCCAACGTAAACGGGCGGCTCACCCGCATTCAGGAAATCCACTAGATCGCTAGGTGGCTGCCAGTCGGCTTGCTGGTCGAGAAACCAGTAACCCGTCGCAACCGTGGACGGCTGCCAGTCCGAAGGCGTGGGGACGACGTGCGGGCTGTAGCTGTAAAGCGTCGGCATCGGCTGACCGTCCGGCAGCACGATTTCATTGGCAAGGCGTCCGCGCGGTGGAAGTCCAATCGACTGCCGCCATTCATTGACGATTCCACCGAACGGCATTCCCACCATTCGCGTGACCATATAGCTCAGGCGGTTGAACGCTGCCCCCAGCCGGATGTTTGGCGGCAAAATCGGGTTTGGGAACTCACGAGTCGGCGTATAAGCCGGCAACGGCATACTCATAAAGACCGGAATGCCCAGTTTTTCGGCGATGTGATAGCCAGCAAGGGTTTTCGGATGGTAAACGATGGCTTCCGCGCCCTGCGCGGCTTCCCATGCCTGCGTGAGCATTTCGCGGATGATCGGCTTGACCTTCTTGATCAAACCAAAGCCTTTTCCGCCTGACTCAATCGTTCGCTGCCCATCGACGGTATCCGTCAGCCGGATGATTTCATCGGTCATGTAGGCGTATTTCAAGCCATGCTCGACAACAAATGGCTCGAACGTGTGCGCCGTACAAACGGTCACGTCATGCCCGGCGGCTTTGAGTCCCTTGCCAAGCGCCACGAACGGCTGCACGTCGCCGCGTGATCCGATGGTGAGTATCAGGATGTTCACCTTTCACTGCCTCTCTCAGAGGGCGTCGTAACCTCTGGCTTTTTTGATCTCGTCCCACTTGTCCAACAGCTTGGGAAATTCCTGCTCCATAAAGGCGTTGTAGTCGCGCATCAGTTCGAGGCGGCGGCGTTGTTCCGGCGTTTCGTCCGCCAGCAGGTCGATGCCGCGCTCGGCAAGCTGGCGCAGTTCCGTCACCTGATGTAACCGCGCCCGAAATGAGCGATTCCATAGATCGGTGCTTGCCTTGTAGTAATCGCGCCGTTCGCCGGGGATGCTCACCTGATCGATCAGGTAAAGCGTGGTCAGCGTTCGCAGCGATACACTGATCGAGCTTTTGCTTGCGCCCAACGCTTCGACCAGATCGCCCATCGACTGATGTGGCGGATCGCAGATCAAAAGCCAGCCGATGATGCGACCTTCCATGCGTGTGAGACCAACACGCTCGAAGTACAAGCCTACTTCTTCGACAAACTGCTGTTTCTTGTCCATACATCCTCAATATAATCCGTTCGATAAGTTCGGTCAATACCGAACAAACAAAACAAAAATAAAGAGGGGCTGTAAACCCCTCTTACACTTATCCACAAGGTGTCACCGGCAGCGCCTCTTCGTTCGAGGGACGGCGTTGCAGCGTCAGCGGCACTTCAAAGGTATCATCCCCGCGCACGATCAGCAGGTTGAGGGTGTCGCCGGGACGTGAATTCACCACCAGATAAGACACCAGTTCGTCCATCGTGCTGATGTACTCGCCGTTGACCGCGACGATGATGTCCCCACCTGCGCAGATGCGCTCACCGCGCACTTCAACCACCTGCGATCCGCCGCGCAGCCCGGCATTCGCTGCCGGAGAATTCGGCGTGACCTGCGTAACCAGCACCCCCGCCGTCACGGGCAGATTCAGCGGCTCGGCGAGTCCGGCGACGGTGAATCCGCCGTCGGCAGGCACTGTCGAAATCCCAATCCACGCATAATCCACCCGGCGGTTCTCGATCAATTCGGGGACAACGCGCCGCACGGTATTGGAAGGCACGGCGAAACCCACCCCTTCAAAAACGCCGCTCTCGGTGCGGATCGCGGTGTTCACGCCGATCAACTCACCTGCCGAGTTCAAGAGTGGACCACCGCTGTTACCGGGATTGATGTCGGCATCCACCTGAATAATAGACGGATTCTGGAAACCACCTATCGCCGCCGAATCGATAAGCACAGCCGATGGCAATTGTCGCCCCAAGCCGCTGACAATGCCGACAGTCATCGAACTGGCGAGTCCGAAGGGATTGCCGATGGCAATAGCACGCTGCCCAACTCGCACGGCATCGGAATCGCTGAAGGTGATTGGAGAGAGCCGGGACGGGTCTACCTGCACACGGACGACGGCGAGATCGCTGTACACATCCATGCCGATCAGTTCCGCTTCGGCAACGTACCCATCGTTGAAGGTCACGCGAATCTCACGCGCATCATTGATGACATGTGCGTTGGTGATAATGTGCCCCTGCGTGTCGTAGACAATGCCCGATCCGCTGGCAACATCCTCAAACATAGGGGACATTGCCCGCACCGTCACGTCGATATTGACGACGGATGGAGCAACCCGTTCATAGACGTTGGTCAGCAGCAGATATTCAGCATCTGCCGCTTCGATGATCTCTGCGGGAACCGCCGTTGGACGTGTCTGAAAAGCGGCATTTACGGGTAGATCAGCAGCGGGCGTACTTGGAATGGCGCTGGGTGGAGCAGGCTGCTGCACCAACTGGCACGCCGACAGAATCAACACAAGGCAAACTGCAACTGCGTAATTGCGCTTCAAGACGCTCAACCTCATCAAATTCCACATACTTCTCTGGTACAAAGTGTACCCTATCAAGGGGTCTGCGAACATTGTGTTGTGCAAATGAAAAGGCTCATCGCCATCTTGGGATGAGCCTCGCTGCTTCTGCAATGGAAGGTGTCGCTATTGAGGTCGAGCGCCGTTTTGAGCGGGCAGTCCATAATGCTGGCGCACAAGACTTTCGATCTCGTTAGCAATGGTGGGATTTTCCAGCAGATATTGCTTGGCGTTCTCGCGTCCCTGACCGAGCAAGCCGTCGTTGTAGCGGAAGAACGCACCGCGTTTTTCGACCACACCGGTTTCAGCCGCGAGGTCGAGGATTTCGCCCACTTTGCTGATTCCGCCTTCGAGGAACATGATGTCGAATTCGGCTTCGCGGAACGGCGGCGCGACCTTGTTCTTGGTCACGCGGACGCGGGTACGAGTACCCACCACTTCGCCGCCGGATGCCTTGATCGATTCCTGCTTGCGCACGTCGAGGCGCACGCTGGCATAGAACTTGAGCGCACGTCCGCCGCTGGTCGTCTCAGGAGAGCCGTACATCACGCCGATTTTGTCACGAAGCTGGTTGGTGAACAGAACGGCGGTGTTCGACTGCTTGATTGCACCGGAGAGCTTGCGCAGCGCCTGACTCATCAAACGAGCCTGAATACCGACGTGGCTATCGCCCATTTCGCCTTCGATTTCGACGCGGGGCACCAGCGCTGCCACGCTGTCCAGCACCACCACGTCCAGAGCGCCGGAGCGCACCAGCGTCTCGGTGATTTCCAATGCTTGTTCTGCCGTATCGGGCTGCGCGACGTAGAGCGTGTCCACATTCACGCCGATGCGGGCGGCATAGTTGGGATCAAGCGCGTGTTCCATATCGACAAATGCCGCGTAGCCGCCGCGCTTTTGTGCTTCTGCGATCACGTGCAGGCAGATGGTGGTTTTACCACTGCTTTCCGGTCCATAAATTTCGGTGACACGTCCACGAGGAACGCCACCGACGCCAGTAGCAATATCGACGGTGAGCGAGCCGGTGGAGATAACGTCAACGTTGAGATGCGCAGCATCTCCAAGCCGAACGACGGTGCCTTCGCCAAAGCGTTTGGTCAAATCGTCGAGAGCGGCATCCATCGCTTTTTTGCGACCTTCTTCCGAAAACGGAAGGGACACAGCCCCGTCTAATACGTCGTCAGATTTTCCGTCTTTACTTTTTCGCGGAGCCAAAGTGACCTTCCTTTGCTCATTACTGCTTACAAGGGTAATTATAGCTGAATCTGCCAGAATTTGCGCGACAAAAATACGCGCTGCATCCTTCTAATATAGCATTTTTGTTCTACAAGATCAATGTGGAATTCGGGGCAAAAACGGACGAATCGGGTCGAAAGTGGCGCTGGATTTGCTGATTGCGGGTTTGGCGAAGTCGGACGGATGGCTACACGCATTGACGTAAAGACCCTGCCATTTCGGTGGGGTTTTTATTTTGTGTCGTTAGCACTCGGCAGATTTATTCATAGCGTTTAATCAACAATCTCAATTCCAGCAGCAACCGCAAAATCTTCAATAGTTGGATACCTAAAAGGATTAAAAATACCGACTATCTTTGCGACTTTGAAGATAAGCGAACTGCGCCTCCAAATGAATTTGCGCACACCTGAGTTATTTGTCCATTCAATTTCAGGCATGGGTACAAAGTAACTTGCCGAATCCAATGTTACGAAGAAAAATTGCTCTATCGTCAAACCCGCAACTTTTAGGTTCACTTCATACAATCTAGCAGGAGGTTTGGATGGAAACTGCTCAACCCAGTCTTCTTCGTATGGCTCACTTCCTGTATTTTCATTACTACTCACAATTTGGAAGAGAACATCATCAGCACAAATCCAAGTATCGCATCCTTCAACATGTATCTTATCCCAACTAGACGTTTCCACTAAACGCTCGAAGTTTGCCAGACTTCTTTCCGGCGGTCTAACAGAAAGTGCAGAGGCGAGATCTATCAAGTATTCAATGTTAGCGTTACCTGAATAGTTTAACTGGAGGTCTATGGATAGTCTTTGGAAAAAGTCTTGAAGCTCGCTCTGATTAATGACTAGTTTTGCTTGCAACGTATCTAATGGACTTGGTATTGTCGCCGTCGGGTGATAAAGTGCGTATATTCGCGCCTTATTTGACTTCTTCCAGTAATATCCCAACTCAAAACCCACCCAGACACTGTTTTCTGACGGGCGCGTAATCAAAATTACGAAGGCATCTGCTTGTTCGAGGTTGTTAATTACCTCGTTCATCCACGTTGATCCACTTGGAATT
>DATGQJ010000143.1:0-11949 GCA_035304265.1 Oceanobacillus sp. | reverse complement strand
CAGCGCCCAATCGTGGTCTTGCCGCAGCCGCTTTCGCCCACCAGCGCCAGCGTTTCGCGCGGGTAGATGTCGAAGGTCACGTCATCTACGGCTTTGACATCACCCACGTGCCGATTCAGAATGCCGTGATGGATCGGGAAGTATTTCTTAAGCTGCTTCACTTCGAGCAGCGGCGTTTTTCCGTTCTGTGTCGTCATGACGCCTGCTCCTCGTACAGCAGACAGCGCACCATGCGCCCGTCGGGCAGTTTCGTGAGTTTGGGATGCACCACGTCGCATCTTCCGGCGATCCGCTTTTCACAGCGAGCATGGAACGGGCAGCCCGTCGGACGGCTGAAGGGATCGGGAACACTGCCCCGAATCGGGTTCAATTTCTGCCGCCGTCCGTAACCAAGACGCGGCACGGATTTCAAAAGCGCCTGCGTATAAGGGTGCTGCGGGTCATGGAACAGCTTATCTACCGGCGCTTGTTCCACCACCTCGCCCATGTACATCACCACCACGTCCTCGCAGGTTTCCGCGACGACGCCGAGATCGTGGGTGATCAGCATGATCGCCATGCCAAAGCGTTCTTGCAAACTGCGCAGCAGGTCGAGGATTTGCGCCTGCATGGTCACATCCAGCGCCGTCGTCGGCTCGTCGGCGATCAGCAGCTTGGGATTACACGCCAGCGCCGCCGCGATCATCGCCCGCTGGCGCATCCCGCCGCTTAACTGGAAGGAATAGGCATGTACGCGCTGCTCCGGTTTGGGAATGCCCACCTCGCGCAGCAGGTCGATAGCGCGTTCCAGCGCCTCGCGCTTGCTTGCGCCCGTGTGCAGCCGGATGCCTTCCATGATTTGAGCGCCGATGGTGTGTACCGGACTCAGCGAGTTCATCGGCTCCTGAAAGATCATGGCAATGTCTTTGCCGCGCACATCACGCAGTTCAGGGCTGTTTGGACCAAACGCCGCCAGATCGATGATGTCCGGCGTGCCGTTGTTTGAACGGTCAAACAGGATATTGCCATCGACGATCTTGCCGGGCTTGTTCACCAACTTGAGAATCGAATAGGCGGTGACGCTTTTGCCGCAGCCGCTTTCGCCCACGACGCCCAACGTCGTGCCGCGCCGCAGGGTGAAGTCCACCCCGTCCACCGCCCGCACGATTCCTTCTGAAAGAAAAAAGTGGGTCTTTAAGTTTTTAACTTCTAAAAGCATTCTGTCGTTCACAACAACATCCGTGAATAGATAGTAATGAGGGTCAAAACATTCTCCTGTTGAGTTATGCGGTTTTACAAAATAAGGCGGAGATCACTTCCTCGAACCTCACCCCGCCTCGCTTCGCTCGACGCCCCCTCTCCACGAAGTGGAGAGGGGGTTGGGGGGTGAGGTTTACACATTCCCGCAAACTCCATCTTTATTTGTAAAACAGCATATCGGATAACGCTAACCTCGCGTATGCTTCTAATGCGAATACGGATCGGCGGCGTCACGCAGCCCGTCACCGAGGAAATTGAGCGCCAGCACCGCAACCACCACGCCCACCGCTGGACTCAGCAGCCACGGCGCGGTTGCGACTGCGCGGATATTTTGCGCATCTTGCAGCAGCACCCCCCAGCTTACCGCAGGCGGGCGAATGCCCAAGCCGAGAAAACTGAGCGCGGTTTCGGCGAGGATCATGCCCGGTATCGCCAGCGTAATTGAAGCAATGATGTGGCTGTAAAACGCGGGGAGCATATGCTCGAAAATCACCCGCAACTGGCTTGCGCCGTCCAACCGCGCCGCCATCACGAAATCTTCAGTGCGCAGCGCCAGAAAGCGCCCGCGCACCACTCTCGCCAGCGCCGTCCAGCCGATCAGCGAGAGAATGATGGTGATGGCGAAATAAATTTGCAGCGGTCCCCACGTCACCGGGAAGGCTGCCGCCAACCCTAGCCACAACGGAATGGTGGGCAGCGAGCGCAAAAAGTCGATGAAACGCTGAATCAGGTTATCGACCCAGCCGCCGAAATAACCGGAAATGCCGCCAAGAAAAATGCCGAGTATGAGGCTGATCGCCACGCCTACCAGCCCAATCGTCATCGAGACGCGCGTGCCGTAGATCATGCGGCTGAATAAATCGCGTCCAAGCGAATCCGCGCCGAACAAATAGATGCGGTCACGGGGATTTTCGGGTCCAATCAGATGAATGTCGGTTTCAAACAAGCCAAACAGCTTATACGACCATCCACGCACGAAGAAGCGCACCGGAATCTTGGTTTCAGGGTCGATCACGAAGGTGCGGCGCAGCGCTTCAGGCTCGATTTCGACGGTGTAATCATTGACGTATGGGCTGAACACAAGCTGACCGTCAACCGTGTCGAAAAGGTGAAGCGGCTGCGGCGGCGCATAGGTATAGCGGGCGATGTAATCGGCGGGATCGTAGGGCGCAAGGAACTCGGCAAACAGCACGACGAGGTAGATCAGGATCACGATGACGCCGCTGACCAACGCCAGCTTGTGCCGTCGAAAGCGCCACCAGATCAACTGCCACTGCGACGCGACATGTACCCGCTGATCGCCTTCTACCGGACTCTCTTCAGTAATCGTCTCGCCCACCCCATCGGCGACGGGGAAACCATCAAGTTCATTTTGTGCCATCGGCAAATCTCTTTAGAACTCACGTATAACGAATTCTTGGGTCAACAATCGCCAGCAGAATGTCGGAAATCAGGGTTCCGAGCATGGTGAGGACGCTGAGCAGCAGGATAAACGCCCCTGCTAAATACATATCCTGTGATAATAACGAGCGCAGCAGCAGCGGTCCCGCCGTCGGTAAACTCAACACCACCGCCACGATAATCGAACCGGAAACCAGCGAGGGCAATACCCACCCTACCGTGCTGATAAACGGGTTCAACGCCACACGCGCCGGATACTTGAGGATCACCTGCCACTCAGGAAGTCCTCTGGCGCGGGCAGCGATCACGTAGGGCTTGCGTAGCTCGTCCAGCAGGTTTGCCCGCATCACGCGGATCAGGCTGGCGGTTCCACTCAGACCAATGATAATGACCGGAATCCATAGGTGGCTGAGCAGATCGAGCACCTTTGCCCACGACCACGGCGCGTTTTCGAATTCCGGCGAAAACAACCCGCCGACGCTCTGGTTGAAATATTTGAAAGCGATGTACATCAAAACGAGAGAGATGAGAAAATCCGGCACGGCGACGCCGATAAAGCCGAGCAAAGTCGCAAGATAATCGCCGGGCGAATACTGCCGCGCCGCCGAGTAAATACCGATGGGCAAGGCGATCACCCACGTCACCATCAGCGTCGCTACCGAGAGGATCAGCGTCATGCTCATGCGGCTCCAGACCACCTGCTCGACGGGGCGATTCCACTCGAAGGACTGCCCAAAATCGCCTCTGGTGAGGATATTGCCCATCCACTTGGCGTACTGGACGTAGATCGGCTGATCCAGCCCGTAGTGTTCCCGCAGCCGTTCCACCACTTCCAGACTCGCGGTGTCGCCATCCGCCGCCAGATTGGTCAGGTAAGACGTGAGGAAGTCACCGGGCGGAAGCTGAATAATGGCGAAGGCGACGATGGACACGGCAAAAAGGGTAATAATCAGCGAAATGAAACGCTTTATCAAAAATCGTAGCATTTTCTTCTCTCAATGGGTGGCTGCGATGATGCGCTTAAATCAAATAGGGCGGATAACCTCACCCCCGCCTCTCCACTGTGTGGAGGGGGTTGGGAGGTGAGGTTTCCGTCTTTATCTGTAAAACAGCATCATCACCGCCACCCTACTTGCTTATTGGCTGAAGAAATAGGTGAACGTGTTGGTCGGCGCAGGACTCGGATACAGATAAGCGTTCAGGATCGTATCCGGCACGTTGCGCATGTTATTGCTCACGATACCGTAGCCGTTGGCGGGCAGCGCAATACCGATGGTGTAGAACTGGTCTGCCGCAATGTCCAGAATCTGGCTCATCAGTTCGTTCTGCCCTTCAGGATCGGCAGTTTCGCGAAGCTGGTTGTACAGATCCATCTGCTGACGGACGGCTTCCGGCGGTTCTTCCGCGCGTTCGTCGTTGGGGTTGTTGAACCAGTATTGCCACGCCTCGGCGTAGTTCGATTCCACGCCGTTGGGGAAGTACCAGCGCGGCTCCAGAATCACTTCCAGACCACCGTCACCGCCCCAGACATTGGCGTCGTGCTGGTTCGCCGCTTTACGCTCGTAGAACACGGCGCGGTCTTCCACGATCAGTTCCATGTCGATACCGACATCCGCCCAGTAGCCCTCGATCAGTTCGAGTACGTCGGGCCATTCGGGGAACAGCGTCGCAATCGCTTCCATCGCGATGACAAGGCGCTCGCCGTTCGGCATCAGGCGGAAGCCTTCGCTATCGCGTTCCGGCAGCACGCGGTCAAGATACTCGTTCGCCAGATCGGGATCATATTCGGTGTACTGCCGTGCCAGTCGCTCGTTGTACAGCGGTGACTGCGGGCGCGGCGCGGCTTGATACGGTTCGCCCTGCCCCACGTAGATCACGTCGATGATTTCCTGACGGTCAATGGCGTGAGACAGCCCGATGCGGAAGTCGAGGTTCTGGTAAATCTCGCGCTTCATCGGGTCGAGGTGAGTCAGGTTCAGGCTGATCACCATCACGTTTGAACTGCTGGGGATGGTTTCATAGAAGTGATACCCGCCCGCCTCTTGATTGTCGAAGAAAACCGCGCGGTTGGCGTTGGTGGCAATGTGCCGATCCTGCATGTCGATTTCGCCGTTGAGTGCTTGCAGCACCAGCGTTTCCACTTCCTGCCCGACATTGTAAACCACTTCGTCGATGTACGGCAGTTGGTTGCCTTCGGTGTCCACCGCGTAGAAGTAGGGATTACGGACAAGGCGCACCTGCGTCGCCTCTGGACCCAGCGGTTCAACCACCATCCACGGGTTGATCGTGGGCAGTTCGGCGTTATTCCATGCCGTCGGCGGACGACCAGCCACCCAGCCACCCTTCTGGCTGAAAAGGTCTGCCCACGTCTCGACTCCGGCTTCCTCGACCAGCGCGGCGAGTTCATCCGCATCGGTATAGCTGGCATGGAACTGCGAGAGGTAGTGCTTGGGCTGCGAAACCACGAACTGCTGGTGCGGAATCGCCAGATTTTGCAGGAATAGACCATTCGGCGCAGCGAAAGTGAAGCGAACCGTATAGTCGTCCACGGCTTCCACAACCGCAGGCTCGCCGCCTGCCGTCATCCACGTCGGTGGAGCAGGATGCAGATCGGTATTCAGATAGATGTCGTTGAAGACGAACACGATGTCTTCGGCGGTGAAAGGCGCACCGTCCGACCACTTCATGCCTTCGCGCAGATAGAAGGTGAACACGGTACCTTCTTCGTTCACTTCATAGTCTTTGGCGACATCCGGGATGATGCCGGTCCATTCGGTGTTCCAGCGCACCAGCATGTGATAGCCAGCGGTACGAATGTAGATCACTTCATCGCCGCCGCCGCGCGTGCCCATGCGCCACGTGCCGCCATATTGCCCGATCTCAATTGGCTCGACGACCAGCGGCTCAAGAGGCAGACGTTCCTCAACCGGCGGCAGTTCCCCGTTGGCGACCATCTCCGCCAGTTGGGGCGCTTCGTTGTAAGTCATATCCTGCGCCAGAACGACGGACGACAGGAGTAAAGAGGTGAAAATCAAAACGGCGAAAATACGGAAATTTTTCATCAGGTATTCTCCTACTTAAAACGAGATGTGATACATGAAGTTATGGGTTGGGCGATTGGCGACCTCCTTCCTGTCTTCAAGGCGCACTGCCACGAACGATCAATTTGTGTTCGAGGATCACATCCTCTTGCTGGATGTCGTCGTTTTCAATACGCTTCAGCAGCATTTGCGCCGCCAGAGCGCCGACTTCCTCTTTGGGGAGTTCCAAATCCACCGTCGTCAACGATGGAATGGTCAGTTCCGCCATGAAAATGTCGTCGTAGCCGATCACGGCAACGTCGTCCGGCACGCGCCGCCCCAGTTGAGCACAGGCTTGCAGCGCTCTGGCGGCGATCCCGCTGTTAAAACAAACCAGACCGTCAATCTTCGGGTCGGTTTGCAGCAGTTCAGAAATCACCTGCGTCATCGTCGGGTCATATGGTTGTGTTGCTCTGGTCTGCTTTTCGGCATCGAAGGCGAACCCTGCGTTTTTGAGCGCCGCTTCAAAACCCCGGTAGCGTTCGTGGTTGGCGTAGGTGTGAATGTCGAAATGGACGTAACCGAGATGCCGCCGTCCACTCTCGATCAGGTGATTGACCGCCAGCGCCATGCTTTTGATTTCGTCGGTGTAGATGCGGGCGGCAAACTGCGGGTCAACTTCCGTATTGATCACCACCGCCGCGCGTTGCCTGCTCAGGCATTCATTCATCGCCTCTGACGAACTGCTGGCGCTCAACACGATCACGCCATCGACCCGGTGATCTTCAAAGATGTCCATCACCGCCTGTTCGCGGTTGGGATCGCCCCCTGTGTGACATAGCAAGATGTGGTATCCGTGTTCCCAGAGGAGAATTTCAGCGCCTTCAAGGATGGCACCGAAATATTGATTGGTGAGGCTCGGCACGACCAAGCCGATACGCAGGGTTTTGTCGGTAGCGAGGCTCCGCGCAATGCGGTTGGGGCGGAAGCCGAGTTCATCCATCGCGTCCAGCACTTTGCGACGGGTCGCTTCGGTGATCTCCCCTTTCTGGTTGATCACGCGCGACACCGTCATCTTGGAGACGCCGGCATGATGGGCTACATCTGCGATGGTGACACGGTTGCGGTTTTTCCGAAAAGTTTCCGTGTTCACTTTGCCGCCTTATGCTGTGAACAACGGAAAAATAATCGTAAAGGTCATTTGTCTAACCACAAATTTTTAGAAACAACACTTTGTGAGTACAATTCGGCGATGATACCGCTCACGTTACCGCTAACATCAGAGTGTAGACGAATTTGATGACGGAGTCAATTTTTTCAAAATTATTGGGGATACTATGGTCGAAAGCACTTATATTCCGTTTTCTCGTGACGAAGCATTGACGTACTGGTCGTGGATGGTGGCGGGATGGGCGAAAAGCCTCGATGCCAGCGGTGCGCGAACGCGGATGGACGGTGTGCCTAACTATGCGGACGCGGGCGGCTCATTTGAAGGCGTTACGCGGATGCTCTGGGGGCTTGGAAGCTGGCTCATGTACCCCGAACGACAGGCACAGGTAGAATGGCGCGGCGAAGTCTATGACCTTGAAGCCCTCACCTATCGCGCGTTCGTCAACGGCTGTGATCCAAACTCGCTCGGCTATTGGGGGCGCGGGCGCTATCGTGTGGACTGGGATCAGCGCACGGTGGAAACCGCGCAGGTTGCGTTCGCCCTCTGGCAAACCAGAGAGCGTATCTGGGCACGAATGAGCGAGCATGAACGCGCAAATGTGATCGCGTTTTTAGATAAATTCGGTCAGCGCCCTGCCGCATGGATGAGCAACTGGGCGCTGTTCTGGGCAGTGAATCACACAGGACGCAAAGTGCTCGGTGCTGACTACGATCAATCGATCATCGACGACGTGATGAACAGTTACCTCGACGACGTTTACTGCGGTGACGGCTGGTACGACGATGTAGCGAAGCGCGGCGAAAACCATTTCGATGATTACAACACGTGGGTTTTCGCTATGCACGTGATGGCGTGGGCGCAGATGGACGGTGACAGCGCCCCGCAGCGTCGTGATGAATTACTGGAACGCATACGCGCATGGATGCAGCACTATCCTTACTTCTTTGCGGCGGACGGCGCGTACTGCGAATTCGGGCGCAGCCTTGCTTACAAATTCTGTCGCTTGGGTGCGCCGATCTGGGCGTATAAGTTGGGAATCTGGGCGCATTCCCCCGGAATGCTCAAGCGATTGGTGGGCAAGCATCTGCGCTGGTACATTGATCGCGGCGCGGTTCGCCCCGATGGAACGCTGCGGCAAACCCTGACCGCCACCGGCAGCCCGGAAATCATCGAGCGCTATATCTCGACAGGCGCGACCTACTGGGCAATGCAAGCATTCAGCGGCTTGTGGGCACTCCCCGACGACGATCCCTTCTGGACAGCCGAAGAAGAACCCTTGCCCGCCGAGCGAGAGAATTTCACAAAGGTATTCCCACAACCCGGTTGGGTGGTGACGGCGAAGGATGGGCACGTTCAGCGGTTCAACGCCGGAAGCGTGAAAGCTGGCTACGGCGCAAAGTACGCCAAATTGGTTTACAGCACGCGCAATCCCTTCAACGTCGGATTAGACACCGGACAAATCGGCGTCGATAGCAATCTATGCCTGATCGAAAACGGGGTGCGTGGGCAGCGTGAGTCGGTGCTTGCCTATGCGGTTGGAGAAAGCGGCTGGCTGCGAACCCGTTACCAGATTCATCTGAACCACCACCAACACACGGTTGAAACCGTCCTGATTCCGCTTGGCGACGTACATTTGCGGGCGCACCGTATCAGCCTTGACCCCGCCGCCGAGCAGGTTTCGCTAGAAGAAGGCAGCGCACCATTGGGCTACGACGCGGGCGCTGCGTCTGTGATTTCCACAAGTGACGGATGGACGTTTGCCGAATGGCGCGGTGAGGCAATCGGCATCAAGCCGATTTCGGGCTATGCTGAAGCGGCGCGGATCGTTCCCGGCAGCCCCAACAGCGTCTATGGCTTCAATCTGCTTGCCGTCTTATCGGTGCCAACCCTTCCACAATCGCACGAATTGCTTTGCGTGGTCTATGCGGGCAGCACGCCGGATATGGCAGCAATGCCAGTTGTCAAAAGCGCAGTCTGGGAATCGGATGGACGGGTTGTTATCGAAATTGGCGGTGAGACGCTTACAGTGCCGCCTTTAAGCTCAACGTAGGCTGTTGGATCGTAGGTTCAATAGTGGTAAAAGGCTGATTGTCGGTTTCCTGCGCCATTTTGGTGAGTATGTCTGCCAAGCGGCTTTGTCCTGTAGACGGGATTTCCCGATTGCTGAAATTACCAGTGGTTGTCATTCCGGTACGGAGGACTGTTCCTGTCTTTGGCACAGTTTCGTCAGTTTATCGACAATTTGCTGCCGCTTTGCTTCGTAGATAGTCTCACCTTGCCAGATATTTCCAAGTTCGTCGGGGAGGCGATCTAATGACCAAACGGGTATTTCAGGATTCTCGACGGTTAGGGGCGCTTCAGGGTTTGCCCACACGACAACAGGCTTTATCCACTGTTGAATACCGTCTGCCCGTAGAAAATTGGCTAAACGGATAGCGTTGGTTTTCGCCTGGCGGCTTGGGCTTGAGCGCACAGGTTTCCAACGATTACCAATCCGGTACGCCCATTGTTCTCCTATGTTTCTGTGTTCGTGTGAATAATTCTTGATTTCGAGCACCCATACACCTGTGGGTCCGACAAGTACAGCATCAAGGTCAGCCCGCTGGCGTCCCGGCAGCAGTACATTGCGAAACAAGTGCCAGTTACCGTCAAGCAATTGGCTCATGAGCATGATTACTCGCTCTTCCCCCTCTTGCCCTTTACGATGATTGGCTATTTGTTCATCCACCCAATTCATGTATCTCATAAATAGCTTTATCAACAGCCATGAGCCAACAATCATCACGATCAAGACGATAATTGCGCCAATCAAAATGACGTTACGATGAGGGTGCGCCGACAACATCTCGATTGCCGCCGGAGGATTGGGTGGACTCAAAGTTAAGTCAAAAATGAGCCACACTATTAATGCACCCATAAGACCACCGCCGACAAGCCCCTGAATAAAAGACAATAGAAGCTGCCTGCTTTCTGAATAGCTTCTTCCGCCGGAGATAACGCGGACAAAGCCCGAAGGCGCTTCCTGTTCTTTGATGGCTTGATTGAGGCGCATGAGCATCAATACGGTTGCAGCGCGGCGTACTCGATTATCCCATGCATTCTCGACGGCATATCCCAGGTCTTTCAGCGACAGTTGTTTTGTGTCCACGAGTTCACCCATCGGCTGACCCTTGTACGGTGGAAAGGTCCATCTGGTCGCGCGAGCCTGTTCAACGGGCATATCGACAGTGAGATCAGATGGATTAAGCGTTTTTTGCGAAGTGTTTTTTGTGGACGACTGCTTTTGCCAATTCAGTAATACTTGGGCTGCCTGCCTGACCTTTGGGCTGTATGCCTTTGTTAAAGCCCATTTCAAGCGTTCCCTGTTAAGATACCCCTCATCCAAAAGTTCTCCCATCGGTCTATAGTTGGTACGAAGCCACATCACCTTGCGGGCTTCATCTAGAGACATCGGCTTGTTATTGAGTGCAGTCATCAGATATTCCGTGTAGGATTGTGCTTGGTGGAATGAGGACTTCACTTCGATTTTAGTGCAATATCGAACTGGTAAGAGTTAGGAATAGTTGGGTCGGCAGAATATATACCCCTAGCCCTTGTCCGTTACGCCGTTTCACCAATCCTTTTCCAATCTGTTCCCACACTGCCTAACCGCTTATCCCCACAATTCGCTCTAAAACCAAATCCCACCTTTCACCTGTGACGCTGCTGTGACGATGTTGTGACATCACTGCTGTATTGTTGCCGAGTCATTTGCGATCCGACTACAGGTCGATGAGGAGAAGCAATCGTGTCACAGCGTATTCAAAACCAGTATTGGACGGAAATCGATCAAGTGGATGTATCCGTACAGGACAACCGCAGCCTTTATGAGCGGCTTGGCGGCGTTTACAGCATCTCGATTGTCGTGGACGACTTCATCGACAGGATCATGGTGGATGCACGTTTGAACGCAAATCCCCGCGTGGACGAAGCTCATCACCGCGTCACTCCGGCAGGCTTCAAATACCTCGTCACCGAAATTGTGTGTCAGGCAACTGGTGGTCCTCAGACCTATACAGGTCGGTCATTGGCGGACTCGCACAAGCATCTCCTGATCACCGAGCAGGAATGGGAAGCGTTCATGGATGATTTTCAACAAACGCTGGATAAGTTTGACATTCCACAGCGGGAGCAGGACGAACTCAAAGCAATCGTACTGAGTACCAAAGCCGATATTGTCGCATAAACGAAAGGAATCAAATCGTGTCAGCAAGGATGGAAAACAAGGTTGCGTTGGTGACGGGCGCAAGCTCAGGCATTGGTCGAGCGACTTCGATTGCCTTTGCCAGAGAAGGCGCGAAAGTCGTGCTTGCCAGTCGCAACGAGGAAAGCAGCTTAGAAACGCTCCGTATGGTTGAAGCAGCGGGTGGTGAAGGAATCTTCGTCAGAACTGACGTGTCGATTGCCCGTGACGTGGAGAATCTCGTTCAGAAGACGCTGGAAACCTATGGGCGGCTCGACTGCGCCTTCAACAACGCCGGCATTGCCGGCGGTGCGGTCGGCGCGCAAGGCAAGCACACGGCCGACTGGCCAGAGCAGGCCTTCGACCGCATGATCGAGATCAATCTCAAGAGCGTGTGGCTCTGCATGCGCGAGGAGATCAACGCCATGCTCGCGGACGGCAAGGGCGGCGCGATCGTGAGTACGGCGTCCATCGCCGGCCTCGTAGGTCTCGAAACTTCGTCGGCTTATGTCGCGGCCAAGCACGGTGTTATCGGCCTGACGAAGACGGCGGCGCTCGAGTACGCGAAGAAGGGCATTCGTGTGAATGCCGTTTGCCCAGGCTACATCGTCACCGAGATGACGCGCGAGCCCATGGAGCGCAAGGGTGATCAGATCATGGCTCGCATTCCGTTCGGCCGTCTCGGCACGCCCGAGGACATTGCCGAAATGGTCGTGTGGCTTTGCTCGGACCGTGCCAGCTATGTGAGCGGGGCCGCTTTCAACGTCGATGGGTGCTACGCGGCGGCATGAGTGTGCATTTCATCAGCGGCCCGATCCGCCAGCAGGATGGCTGCCGCTGATGGCTGAACGCTCGAGCGCGTCCGACGCCGTACCGACGGCTTTTCCGCTGTGGCC
>DATGQJ010000142.1:0-6097 GCA_035304265.1 Oceanobacillus sp. | reverse complement strand
GTATTCGCTTGCTCAACTCTGCGCTGCGGATGTGCGCATCCTATCCTAATTTGTAAGGTGCTGGCAACCTTCGGTTGCTTGCAGCATAACATAGAATAAAGGTAAAAGGTGGTCATTTTGGACGGCATTTTGGACCGTTTTTGATGACCAGCGAATTACCACACCATATACCGCGTTCGCCTGTCAGAGAGGAAACAGATCGGAGCATTAAAACGCGCAAAGGCAATCCGTTTGGGATCGCCCTTGCAACAAGCCGATTTGTTCCTTCGTCGTGTTAGAACTTCGCCCGCAGCGCTTCCACCGCCTCACGCTGCTCCGGCGTCAAATTGGTGGGAACGGTGATCAACACCCGCGCGTAGAGATCGCCATATTTGTCCTGCTGGCGCAGCACCGGCATTCCCTTGCCTGTCAGTCGGAATTTGCGCCCCGCCTGCGTGCCCGGGGGAATCTTGAGTTTGACAGGTCGCCCAAGCGTCGGCACTTCGACCTCGCCGCCCAGTATCGCCGTGAACATATCCACTTTGATCTCGGTGGTCAGGTCGTCGCCCTGTCGCTCGAACTGTGGGTCGGGCTGCACTTCGACAATCAGATACAGGTCGCCCGGACGCCCGCCGTTGAGACCGGGGTTACCTTCTCCACTCAGGCGCACTTTGGTGCCTGTCGTGGCTCCGGCAGGGATGTTGGCACGCAGGGTGCGATTCCCTTTGGTGATCAGGCGGGTCGTGCCTGTGTATGCTTCTTGCAGCGTGATTGGCACGGTCTGGGTCAGGTCTTCGCCATCCATCGCGAAGCCAAACCCGCCACCGAACGGACTGGTGCGAGTCTGGGTGCGTCCGCCCGTGCGTCCACGTCGGGTTGCACCGCCAAACAGTGACTCGAAAATATCTGAGAAATCGCCTATATCTACGTTCACGCCGCCGGACGAGCCACCTCCCCACGGATTGTACTGCGGGTTCGTCGTGCCGAAGCGGTCATACATCTGGCGCTTCTCTTTGTCGCTCAACACCTCGTAGGCTTCGTTGATCTCTTTAAATCGAGCCTCGGCATTCGGATCGTTGGGATTCGCATCAGGGTGATATTTCTTCGCCAGCTTACGAAAGGCGCTCTTGATCTCTTTTTCGGTGGCGTCGCGCTTGACGCCAAGTACCTCATAGTAGTCTCTAGCCATATGATTACATTACCAATCTCAACAGGAAGAAGTTTCCATCATTAGATCGTATGACGAGCGGGCTTACAAGTCAACTCGGCAAGGGAATTTCTTACGGAGAATTTATGTGTTGTAGCAAGAGTATACTACAGATATTACGTTGAGGCTGAAGCACAATGCATATAAAAATCCTTTTTGTGGCGCTGATTGTCGTCTTCAACACGGGTTACGCTTCAGGTACTTCTACCCCAAATCCTTTCCATGACGATTTAGTGCCGATTTTGCAGAGCTTAATCACCGATTGCGAGTTGCCATGTTTTTTAGGGATACGTCCGGGAGCGACTACAGGGGACGAATTAATTGCTCTACTCGCAGAGCGCCTTGATGTAGATGATGGTTCGTCTGTAGTAAATTTCAGAGGTGTGATCAACTATCCGTTGACACTTTCCTTTCAACAAGGTGCATTGTTTGTAAACTTCAGGGGGTATAACAACACCCTGTCACGAATGAACGTCGTTCTAATTGGGAATGAAAACTGGCTCGAAGCCTATAATCCATTCGAGTTAAGTGCTGTAGTCAACACGTTAGGGACACCTTCCAAGATTTATGTGGCGATAAACGGCGGAAATCCATTGATCTCGCTTCTCACCTTAGTGTATGAATCCCAAGAGGTGATGGTGCAATATACTATTGAACTCCCTGACATTACATCGTCTACGCCAATCTCCATTTGCCCCAGCCCGGATAACATAACAAGAATTGAGGCTTGGTTGGATAGTAGCCTATCCAGAAGATCGGTTTTGGATTATCTGGAACCTTCACCTGATGATTATGACGGTTTCGGAGCGAATTGGACGCTTGAACGAATGACGGGAGTTGATACAGATACATTCGTTAGTCGCTTCACCAGCGAATTTAATGCTTGTCTTGAAGCGCCATCATATACAGAGTTATACGAACTTGGCTATCACGGTTCGTAGCAGATCACACCATCGCCTCGCCGCCATCTACGTTGATTGCCTGTCCGGTGATGAAACGGGCAGCGTCCGAACACAGAAACAACACCACTGAGGCGATTTCTTCCGCTGTGCCTGTTCGTCCCTGTGCGTTCTGAGGGGTTTCGACTTCGCCTTCCAGATTGCCAACACACACCGCGTTCACGCGAATGCCATGCGGCGCGAGTTCACGGGCGCTCTGCTTGGTCAGCCCGATCATGCCTGCTTTGCTGGCAACATAGCTGATACCGTGAGGAAGGGTATTGGAATGTCCAGCAGTCGAAGCAATATTGACGATCACGCCACCGCCTTCATCTGCCATCACCCGCCCAAGAAGCTGCGTGCAGAAGAACGCGCCCGTCAGATTCACGTCGATCACGCGCCGCCAGTCCCATTCGTCCAGCGTCGCCATCGCGCCGCTTTTGAACACGCCCGCCGCGTTGACCAGAATATCGACGCGACCAAACGCATCCCGCGCGGCTTCGATCATCGCGCTTGCCTGAAAGCGGTTGGCAACGTCGCCGTGAAAAGGCACAGCGCGACCACCCGCCGCAGCGATTTCTTCGGCGATGGTTTCAATTTTATCGGGGTTGATGTCATTCACGAGAACTGATGCGCCAGAGGCAGCCAACGCCAACGCGACTGCCTTCCCTACGTCTGCGCCAGCACCCGTAACGAGTGCGGCATGTCCGCTTAGATCGACGTTGAAGGTCGCAGAATACGCTTGAGCCAATCGCGCATGACCTTTCGAGCACCATCATGAATAGTCTCGTCGCTGGTGAGCAGCATCCGATCCGCCTGAGGCGCAATGTAGGCGGCTGCACCATGACGATAGTTTTTGTTGTGCGCCGCTGCTGCAACTTCGGCATACTTCTGCGGCGTATTCCAGTCTTCTTGTCCGGCGACGATGCACAACCGTGTGTCCAGCGCCAGAATATCCCGCTCGTCCAACATGTTCGCCACCAGCAGAGTCCCGTAAGGGTGTTCAACTCTTGCGAATAAGCCGAACGAACTACCGAGCAGCCCTGTACCTGCGCCCAACGCCAGAATCACGGCGCGTTTGCGATCCACATAGGGCTGTTCCAGCGCAATTTCATAGGCATTGACGGCATCCTGTGTGGTGCTGCCGCGTCCGCCGCCACCGCTGCGCCCGGTGCCGCGCTTATCCCAACGGAAAACCGCATAGCCGCTTTCCAGACCGATTTCGGCATAGGCGGCATAATCGTCGCGCGTGCTGCCACAGGCATGATGCAAAATGAAGAGGAGGGGGAACTTAGTCGATTGGCGCGGCTGAACAGGATAATCGGTCTGTCCTGCCAGACGCACTTCATCGCCCGCAAAGACCAGTTCTTGAGTGAGCGGTGAGGCAACGTCAAGGTTTAGTGTCATCGTCATTACACTCGTCCCAATTAATACGAATGGCGAACACCAAACAAGTCATTTAGTTGTAAAGGTATATTTGGGCGATGTTTGTTAAAGCATGTTTATCATAACACAATTTCAGTCGTCTACAACTCCCTTACAATGCAAAATGCACAAAGTCATGAAAAATGTAGGGAATGACGGGCGCATTTTGCTGTGAAAGTGACGATTTCCCACAGTATCCCAAACGCTTTTTTCGCGTTATTAAAGCCCCCTCGCTTGACGTAATAGAACGTTGGTGCTAACCTAAGAATTATGGTTTCAATTTTTTAACCAATTTGTGGGAAATAAATAACGTGACGCTCGAATTCACAAAAGTCGTCGATCAGGTGCAGAAGATGGGGCGTTATCTGAGCAAGCGCGATCAGAGCAACGCCAGCCGTCTTGAACTTGCCCTAGAGCGCTTCTACCAACTCACCGATCTCGATCCCGTTCACGAGCGTATCAAACTGGTGCGCGAATCGAGCGTCAGCGGTTATCGTGGTGCTGCCCCCGCGCCGCGTCCTTATGATGAAATCATCTGCGGCGTCGGTCCCGTGCCGGAAGCGCCGCCGCTTGCCACGATCATCGCCGCCGATGGGTCGCAAATCTATCCCGATCCCCATGCTCCGGCGCTCTACTACATGATCAACGTCGGCATCTTCGTCTACTTTCACGGAGAATCGCGCGTGCCGCTGCAAATGACCAACCCGGAACTCTACTATTCGGACAAGATGCTGCTTGACCGTGACGGGCGCGTGATCACCAACCAGACGGTCAATGCCCGTCGTTCAGTCATGGAGATGGAATGGCTGGCGAAACAGGCGTGGATGCAGGCGCAGGAAATGCGTGCCAACGGTCACGAGCCGCGCCCGATGGTCACGTTCCACGATGGTACGCTGCTCAAGTTCTTCGGCGCGAACGAAGTGGCAGGCGCACAGCAGGTCGAGATCGACTATATGGAAGCGCTGCAACGCCTGTATGACTCCAACGCCATTCTGGTAGGCTATGCTGATAGACCACGCAGCACCAACCTGATCAGCCTGCTGCACCTGTTGAGCCTTGCGCCGGAACAGGTGAACGACGCTAACCTGAAAACCAACGGCGACCTCGAAGGCTTGTCCGACGCGACGTTGTTCAGCGTCGTGCTGGAACCGGGCGAACGTTCCGCTATTATGGTGCAGAACTCGCCGCAGAACCGCGAGTACAAAGACCGCAAAGGTCCTGAATACGAGATCGCCTTCTTTTATCTCAACGTCTCTACGACCAATCACCCGATCATCGTGCGCATCGAAACGCCGATGTGGGTGGCATATCATCCTGAGGCGATAGACATCCTGCATTCGCTGGTGGTCGCGCAGTGCGCCATTCAGGGACGCAAGCATTACCCGTATGTGCTCACTCGTGCCGACGAGATGGCTTACGTGAGCAGTTTGGAGAAGCAACAGCTTGAAGAACTGATCCGCGTGGAGATGCTCAAGAACCGTATCGAGCCGGAACAGTCCAACAAGCTTCAGACGAAGGGGCTGGCACGCTCACAGAAGCGCCAGCACCGTTTGCGGGCGTCATAAATCCCGCATCCCGAAACACAGCGTGAGGACGAGGCATGAGTACGGTTCAGGAACGACGGAGTATTGTAGGGCGGGTGTTACGTGCCAGCACCACGGGTTTCGACTGTGGGACGCGCGGAAACCGTATTGATGAGAAGCACACTTTTGGCTCGTTCGTCAAAGTGCCGATTACCGATGACGAATCGACCTATGCGGTTGGGTTGATCTACGCTATTCGCATCGATGATGACCCGCTGGCACGTGAACTGGTGATGGCGGCGGGGGTGGACAACAATACCCTGATGGATCAGCGCGACAACCGCATGGTTCCCGTCGAGGTGTGCGTGGTCAACGTGGGCTACGTGAACGGCGGCGAGATGTACCACAGCCTGCCGCCGCGTCCACCGTTGAGCCTGTGCGAAGTCGAGCTATGCAGCGCCGAAGAGGTGTACGCCTTCACGCAGCGGTGCGACTACTTCCGGCTGGTGTTGAACGCCAAGGAAGTGCCGTCGGATGAGTTGATTGCGGCGGCGCTGCGCTGGGCGGCATTCGCTTACCCACAGGAAGAGCGCTACGAGTTCCTCGTGAGGTGCGGACGCCATCTCGCGGGGCTGCTCTCGCATGACCTGAAGCGGCTGTCGCACGTATTGGCGCTGATCAGACCGTAAGAAAGCAATTTAAACCGCAAATGACGCTGTGCAACCTTCGGTTGCAAAGTAAATTCCAGTCATCTTGGATGGCATTGCCTTTCCGATCATCAGGAGCTAGTCAAGCACGTTTCAGTACCCTCGTCGGGTCAATGAGCTTGGAAACAGTGCCAGACTCCGGCGAGATGGGCGTTTTCTTCGGTTTCAGTACCCTCGTCGGGTCAATGAGCTTGGAAACTTGGATTGAGAGAAAGCGCAACAATGATCCGATATTGTTTCAGTACCCTCGTCGGGTCAATGAGCTTGGAAACAATGCACTGCCATCCTTATTGCATGTAGGCGCTACAGGTTTCAGTA
>DATGQJ010000141.1:0-2943 GCA_035304265.1 Oceanobacillus sp. | reverse complement strand
AGAGAATTTCACGTTGATGGAAATGCAGGCTCCACGTGTGCCGCAAGCGCAGCAGAATGACAGCTTCACGCTGATGGAGATGCAGGCGGCACAGCAGCCGAAACCCGTTCCTGATCCGTTTGAGAACGAGAATTTCACGCTGATGGAAATGCAGAGTCCGGCGCAGCGTGCGGGTATTGACCTGTCTACGTCGCTGGGCGGAGATCGCAACCGCCGCCTGCTGATCATCGGGCTGATTGTGCTGGTTGTGGTGATTGTGCTGGTGGTTGCCGCTGTCGCTCTGAGCAACGGCGTGCGAGTGTCATAGCAGTTCATGCACGGCGCGGTGATCGCCATTGCGCCGTGCGTTTGATGATGAAGGCAAGCACGACCCCGACGATCACCAGAACCAGATAAAGCAGCAGCAAGGGCACGAAACAAACCGCCGTCAGCACCGGGAAGGTCATCCCCTCAATTCCGGCGATGTCGAAGGCGTAGTTTTGACGCTGCTGCGGAATCAGCCGATTACCCTCGTGACTGAACACAAACTCATAATAGCGATAGTGGTCATTTGCTACTGCACCGCTGGCGATGGCAGTAAATACCAGTGGTGAACCATCCGCGCCGCGCCCTTCTACAACGTAGCCACTTGGGGCGAAGTAACGGTAGTAGTACCAATCTTCTGGCGTCAGGTGATAGGTGTAGGTTTCGCCTGTGAAATTACCATCCTGATCTGGAACGGGGAAGATTTCCAGCAAAGTTCCATCGGGCTGTCGCTGCACGCCCAGAATAAAACAACCGGTGCAGGTATCGGGACGGGTAGGCTCGGTGGGGTACTCATACGCCGGCGCTGCTAATTCGATTCCTTCTGCTGCCAGCGCCGCCGCCAGCATTTCAGCAAGCGCCGGATCAAGAGAGGGCGAGATGTCTGTCTCTGGTGCGCGTTCTTCGATCAACGGCAGAATTTGCGAGGGCGGGAAGTCGGGTATGACTGATGCCGGTAGCTGGTTAATCGGAATACGGGTGGGGCGGTAATCTGCGTCGAACTCTACCAGTACAATGCTTTCGACGGATTGCAGCGTTCTGAATATCGAAGGTGGCACGACCAGATAGCCCCAGTAATTCAACGAAAACACGGCAGCGGCGATCAGGCTGAACACAAACAGCCAGACGGGTATCAAGCGCCAGTTGAACACGGTACGCCGCACGACACCTTTTCGCGCTTGCCAGTGAGCGTTGGCAATGCTGATCATCAGCCCGCCGAACTCACGCAACAGGAACACCCGGAACCTTTGCTGACTGCTTGCATCGTCCCTTGCCTGCGTGAAAACCATTTCCATTTCTGCGCCGAATCGCTCATAAAAAGCGCGAGGGTAGAGGTGCAGGAGGCGTCTATACAGGCGAACACTGCTCATCAGCTTTCCCCCAGTCTGCGCCGCGCTATCAATGCCAACGCGCTCAGACGCTCGGTTTCTTCGCGAACAGCGGTGCGTCCTGTTGAAGTAAGGCGATACGCTCTGCGTCCGCGTGGGGCGTCTTCCGCCTCAACCGGCTCGATCCAGCCATCTTCGAGCAGGCGGTGCAGCGCCGTATAAAGCGTTCCGGTGCTCAATTTGACTCGCCCATTGCTGAGGGCGGCGACCTCTTTCATGATGGCATAGCCGTGTAATGCGCCGGGGGCAAGGGCAAGCAGGATCAAGAAGGTCGATTCGGTCAGTGGAGACACAATACCTCCGATATGTCGTCTGTCGACATGACGATAGACGACATATTATACGATTGCGATGGCGCTGTCAAACCAGAGGGCGAATTATGGCGTTTCCATATGTGCTCGACGGGCAACGTCGTAAATGTAAGCCGTCTTTGCTAGCGAAGCGCTGCGTCACCCGTAAATACAGCCACGCAAAGATGCGAAATGTGCCATACCCGATCAAAACGCCGAAGGCATTCAGGATGGCATCGTTAATGTCGATCACGCGATAGGGGTATCCCAGCATGAGAGCGATACCAAGCTGTGTTAACTCTATCCCAAGACCAATTGCGGGGATAAGCCAGTATCTGAACCGCGCGAGGAAGCTCACGCCAAAACCGAAAGGTACGGTAAGCACAATGTTCTGAACGATCTGGAGATAGACCAGATGCGGCATCTCCGAGAAGTTGAAGTTGAAGGGAACAAGGTTGATAAATGGCGCGAATGGAACATCTCTCATGGTGTCCGCGTAGTCCCCGCTGATCGCAATCGGAAAGAACGCCTTATCTACAGCGAACAGCAGGTAGATGCTGAATATGGCGAAACAGAGCAGGTAGGACAGACTGTGCTTTTCGCGCCACAAAATGACTGCCAAGACGACGAGGCATACCGCCGCGACGGGCAGTAACCCGATTGCTTCGTTGCCAACTTCAACCCGCATCCCCTTTATGGTCATGTTCTATCTTTCGATGTATTGACACGCTCATGCAGGAAGGATACAGTAAGCTTAGTATCTGGGAGCGCTCTCGCAATACGGCGTTATCATGCCTGTACACTCAAAACGTGGTAATCATCGCCATAGTAATCTGGAAGACATCGCCCAAAAAGCGGGCGTTTCGCGTTCAACCGTCTCGCGCGTTGTCAATAACGATCCCAACGTCAAGCAGTCAACCCGTGATCGGGTGATGGCGATTATCGAGCAAGAGGGATTTCAACCCAACCTTGCCGCGCGAATGCTGGTGACTCGGCGGACGATGGTCATCGGCATCGTGATTCCTCATACGCTGCTCGTCACCTTTCAAGATCAGTATTACTTCCCCACGCTTTTACAGGGCATCGCCGAAGCCACCCTGCACCGTGATTACGCAACCCTACTGTGGTGGGGACAGTCCCACGAACACGAAGAGAAGTTCCTTCAGCGCATCTTGCAGCAGAACCGTCTGGTGGATGGCTTGATCGTCGCTTCTGCTCGTACCCATGACCCGCTGGTACAT
>DATGQJ010000140.1:0-11797 GCA_035304265.1 Oceanobacillus sp. | reverse complement strand
CCACGCCAAGCGGCAGCCCTTCAACCATCCGGCAAACCTGACTCACCCCCGCTGCGTTGGTCGCCAGTGCAAAACCCGGCTGCACCCGCTGCGCACTTTGCACGAACAATTTCACCGCGCCATAGTCTTCGATTTCATGCTCGTTGGTCGGATAATCAAGACCGCCAATCGGCAGCACCCATTCTTCGTGTAAATTCAGTCGTTCTCTCGACGTGACGATGCATTTCAGCCACTTCGTCCTTTTGAGAAGCTGATCCACAGTCGAAACGCCGTCCAACAGATGCTCGAAATTATCCAGCACCAGCAGCAGATGTTTCTCGCGCAGGGAATCCACCAGATCAGCCAGTGGATCGTCTCCGGTTTTCAGTTTCAAGGTGGTGGCAATCGTCGATGCGATGTACTGCGGGTCTTGCACGGGTGCAAGCGGGATATAGTAGACGCCATCGGCGAAATCCTCGACGCGCTCCATCGCCGTGTGCAGCGCCAACCGCGTCTTGCCCGTCCCGCCCGCGCCGATTAAAGTCAGTAATCGGCAGGATGGATCATCCAATCGGCTTGCGATTTGTGCCTGTTCTTCGGGGCGCTCGACGAATGGGGTGGACGAGAACGGCAGATTATGCTGCGTCTGCACCGAATGCGGCACAACCTCAAGGGTTCCGTCGATAAGCTGCTGGTAAAGCGCCGCAGTCTCTGCATCTGGCTCAACGTCCAGTTCCTGCCGCAGCAGGCGGCGACAGGCTTCATACTGCGCCACCGCCGCGCTGCGATGCCCAGCGCCAACATGCAGCCGCATCAACTGGCGGTGTGCTTCTTCGCGCAATGGATCAAGTTGCAACAAGCGGTTTGCGTGCTCGATTCCTTCCGAATATTCCCCGCTGTCGAGGTGATACTGCACCACGCGATCCAGCGCCGTGATCACGCGACCGCGTAAATGCTCTTGCTGCATCAGCTTCCACTCTTCAAATCCGCCGCTGTCGCGCAGATGGAAGCCTGCCAGAAAGTCACCACGATAGAGCTTGAGCGCTTCCTCAAGTTTCGTCACACTTGAGCGCGGCAAGCGTCCGTTGCGTGTCCAGACTTCTTCCGCATGATCCAGTGCCGCCGATAGTTCCGCAATGTCAAGCCAGATGGGTTGTTCGTGGTTGATCGACAATGTTTGCCGTGTCGCAACGACAAAAGGAGCAAGCTGCTGCTGCAAGCTGGACAACGCCATGCGCAGATTCGCCAGCGAACGCGCTTGTGGCAAATCGTCCCAGAAAAATTCCGCCAGCACCTCGCGCGGATGCTCGCGGGGTTCACATAACAGATAAACGAATAATGCCTCTACTTTCCGCGAAATAAAGCCGGTCACGGGCGTATTATCGCGGCGAATGGTCATCCCGCCGAGCGTATGTACTGTGAGTGCTTGGGTCATTTTGTTAGTTGCTCTAGACGTGAATTGGGCAGATGTCCCCTGCACATTGTAATCAAAACTCTGTAATTGTGCAGTGACCAAAGAGAGCTACACCGCCTCAAAACCAAAAGGGGACGAAATCGTCCCCTTTCGATTCGGATCACTTACTGAAATCAGTTACTGTGAAGACGTGCCACCCTCGATTTCACGCAGCAGGTCAAGGCTTTCGCGAGATGGCGGAATACCAAGCCGCTGATAGAGTTCCCGGTCAAGAATGCGGTACTGCTCGCGGGCACGATCACGCTGTCCCAACTGCAAGTACAGGCGAATAATGGCACGATGGATGTCCTCGCGCTGTGGACATTCCTCGACTGCCTGCGCGTAGAGTTCAATCGCCGCTTCCTGTTCGCCGCGCTCCTCAAGAATCCGCGCCATCCAGATGCAAGCCTCGCAGTGCAGCAGTATGAGTTGATCCCGTCGCCGCTCTGCCCATGCCGCTTCGGTGCCATCGAGATAGTGACCTTTATAGAGGTCGAGCGCTTGCCCAAGCAAAATTTCCATCTCGTGTGTATCTGAGGACTCAAGCGCCTGAGCAACCGCATCCTCGAAAATCTCAACGTCGTAATGCCGCACGAGGTTTTCACTGGGCAGATAAAAACCCTGCTTGTACTGCGTGATTTCGTAATCCCCCGGCGCAGGCATGTACCGCCCCAGCACTTCCGTCACCTTATGCTTGGTCACGTGGAAGATGTCTGTCGCGTCCTTCAGCGACACTCCCTTCCAAAAATCAGCGAAGATTTCGTCGCGCGTGACCAACGGGTGGTCGATCAGATAGTAGAAAAGGTTGCGGGGCAGCATTCCATCCCATGCGGGAACTTCTCTCCCATCGAAAAAGGTAGCACCGCGTCCCAGAGCAAAAACTTCAAGCTGCGGTTTCGGCTGTGTTTCCCGTGTAAACACCAGTTCCCGCCGGTGCTGAACGTGTCCGAGCAGCGCCGCCTTGCCCTGCTCAACCAACGCACGCATTGCCGGGTTTGTGAGCAGACGTGAATTGAGCGCGATCTGCACGTTTTCCGGCAGCGTCTCGACCAGCGCTTCCAGAAAGGAGGCTCCATCCGTGACCTTTTCAAACTCGTCGATGTAAACGATCAGAGGGCGGTGAAGCGCGTCGAGATCGGCAGCAAGCGCCTGTGCCATGCGGCGTGGTTCCTGAGTGTCCACCGCCGCCGTGACGTTCGCGCCGAAATTTCCCAACACCTGATTGAATTCCGCAGCCAAGCCTGCAAGCATCTGCGGAAGGGGGGTTTCTTCATCTCCAGCCACGCGGTAGAAAAGGATTTCAGGGCGCTCTTGCCTGAGAAATTGCGACACGAAATAGAGTCGAAATTTCGCCCATGGATAGAAGAAAACGATACGCTGACCAGCCGATTGCTCACGGAATGAGTTCAATGATACTTCGGCGTTCTGTAGAGTGAGCATTTAATACCTACCAGTACACTCTGCTAGCGATAAAAGCAACTTAGTCCACTTACAGTGTAGCAGAACCACAAACTCAGCATCCTCGTTTTTTTGTCAAATGTATACATATTTACTTAGAGAAAACGGGGTACTTGAGTTTTATTCAGCCGTCCTGCATAGTAAACTTCAACAATGTGAATTTCGTTAATCAATACTGAGAAATTTCAAACGTTTATTTTGTTCAGTTTGGTACAAACTGAATTTTGCTTGACTCAGGAGCAAAGATATGAAAAATTCTTCAATAGAGATAGATGAAATCGACAAAGCAATACTCACCATCGTGCAAGAGGACGGTTCCATCAGCAACGTCGAGCTTGCGCGGCGTATCTCGCTCTCGCCACCCGCCGTTCATGCCCGTATCAAACGGCTGGAAGAACTTGGTTACATACGCGGGTACGTCGGGCTGGTGGACAAGGAACTGCTCGGTTACGAGATGATGTGTTTCGTCAACGTGACCCTGCAATTTCACCAGATGGAACACATCATGGGTTTCCGAGAGCGTGTGGTGCAGATGCCCGAAGTATTGGAATGTCATTTCGTCACGGGTGAGTTCGATTATCTGCTGAAGGTGATTGTCCGCAGCAGGCAGGAATTGGAGCAGTTTTTAATGGAACGATTGACCCCCATTCCCGGTATCGCCCGCATCTCTACCAGTCTGGTACTGGCGGAGATAAAAAGCACCACCGCTGTCGCGATATGATCGCCGCAGCCTTACCCCTCAGCGCCGAAGCATCGCACCTCAAACGCTCGGTAATGCGCGATCTGCTGGCGCTGGCAACTGCGCCCGGCATCATCTCGTTCGCTGGTGGCTTGCCCGCCAGCGAATTCCTGCCCCTCGAAGCATATCATCGCTGCCTCAATACGGTTCTAGAGCGCGAAGGCAGCCGCGCCATGCAGTACAGCCCGCAGTATGCGCCGCTGCGCGAGTGGATTGCTGGTTACATGCACTCGCGCGGTGTGAATTGCACGCCCGATGAGGTTTTCATCACCAACGGGGCGCAGCAGGGGTTGACCATTCTTTCCCGCCTGCTGCTCGATCCGGGTCAGCCTGCCGTCATCGAAGCGGCGACCTTCACAGGCATTCAGCAGGTTACGGCTGGACGCGGCGCACCGATTCGCGCCGTGCCAACCAACCTCGACACGGGCATCGACGTAGACGCGCTCGAAGATACATTCGCTCAACATCCTCGCCCCCGCCTTGCCGTCATTATTCCCGATTTTCACAACCCGCTTGGCGTCAGCCTGAGCGCCGAAAAACGCGCCAGAATCGCGAAACTGGCAGCCCATTACGGCGTTCCCATCATCGAAGATGATCCCTACTCCGCCCTGCGTTTCAGCGGCGAAAGCCTGCCCCCGATCAAAGCATATGACGAAGCAGGGTTTGTCTTTTACGTCGGCTCGTTCTCGAAGATGCTTGCGCCCTCGGTGCGGCTTGGCTGGATCGTCGCGCCCACCGATCTAATTCCGCGTATCACCGCCCTGCGCGAATCAATAGACCTTGAATCGTCCATTCTCACGCAGGAAGCCGTTTACGAGTTTTTGTCTCAGGGATTTCTAGAACCCCATCTCCAGCGATTCACGGCGGCAAACCGGGAACGTTGCGAAACTTTGCTATCGGCACTTGAAGACCATCTGGGCGACATTGCCACGTGGACGAAACCACAGGGCGGGTTGTTCGTCTGGGTCACGCTGCCCGAACCCGTCGATACGTGGGACATGTTCAACGCCGCCGTCGAACGCGAAGTCGTCTACATCCCCGGCGCAGCATTCGACGTGAACGGCGGCAGCCGCAACACCATGCGCCTGAATTTCAGCAACACCCGACCAGAGATGATTCGAGAAGGAATTGCCCGTTTATCGGAAGTGATTAAAGAAAGCCGTCAGTGATGGCTGATAGTTATAAAGGATTGGAACAATGATTGAGCATGTAATTCAAGAACGCCCAATGACCGAAGAAGCCGACTTTTTGCAGATTAAATCCATTGACCACATTCACTTTTACGTCGGCAACGCGAAGCAGGCAATGTACTACTGGTGGAAGGGCTTTGGCTTCAAGCCTGTCGCCTACTCCGGTCTGGAAACCGGCAACCGTGAATTCGCCTCGTATGTACTGGAACAGGGACACATTCGCCTTGTCGTCTCCGCCGCTTACAGCCCGTCTCACGCCATTGCCGCCCATCACATGCTGCACGGTGACGGCGTGAAAGTCGTCGCGTTGGAAGTGGATGACGTAGCGCAGGCATACGAAGCGACCACATCACGCGGCGGGGTCGGCGTGTGGGGTCCACGCGAAGAACGCGATCAATATGGCGTTTACCGAACCAGCGCCATCCGAACCTACGGCGAAACCCTGCACGTCTTCGTGGATCGCTCTGACTACAACGGACCTTTCGCCCCCACCTATAAACCACTGGATCCGCCCCACGAACCCGTCGGGCTTGCCGCCATCGATCACGTGGTCGGCAATGTGCAGTGGGGCAAGATGAACCAGTGGGTCAACTTCTATCATCAGGTCATGGGCTTCCGCCAACTGGTGCATTTCGACGACAAGGACATCAGCACCGAGTATTCCGCCCTGATGTCGAAGGTCATGCAAAACGGCACCGGGCGCGTGAAACTGCCCATCAACGAACCCGCCGAAGGCAAGAAAAAGAGCCAGATCGAGGAATATCTCGATTACTACCTCACCCCCGGCGTGCAGCATATCGCGCTGGCGACGGGTGACATCATCGGTGCGGTGCGCGAACTCAAAGCGCGTGGCATCGAATTCCTGCGCGTTCCCGGTGAATACTACGACATGCTGCCGGAGCGCGTTGGCGAAATCGATCAGGTCAGGCAGCAGATGGATGTTATTAACGAGCTAGGCATTCTGGTGGATCGTGACGACGAGGGCTATCTGCTGCAAATCTTCAGCAAGCCGCTGCAAGACCGCCCAACCGTGTTCATCGAACTGATCGAGCGTCATGGCAGTCGTGGATTCGGCAAAGGCAACTTCAAGGCGCTGTTCGAGGCTATCGAAGCGGAGCAGGACAAACGCGGGAATCTGTAAAGGCAAATGCAGGATGACGGGGATAAGGTGGATACGTTGTAGGGACATGCAACTGTCCGTTCCTGTCAATCAGGCGGCGGACACAACGATGTCGTGTCCCTACGGCGATACTTACCCAACTCAAAGAGCAAGCAATGAGACTGATTAGCTTTAAGCACGCGAATGTTCCCGATAGCGCACCCGGATTCGTGATTGAGAATCAGGTATTTCAATTTCGTGATCTGGGGTTTGGGTTGCTTAAAAGTCATCACCTTGAAATGTTTTCAAAACGATCCACACTCGAAGCCTACAAAAAGAAAGCGGAGAAAACCTACGATCTGAGCGCCGTCACCTTGCGCCCTCCGTTCTCGCCCACATCAATACGTGATTTCTACTCCTTCAAGCAGCACGTCAAAACCGCCAACGCCAACCGAGGGCGCGATGTGCCGAAAGAATGGTACGAGTTCCCAGTTTTTTACTTTAGCAACACAACTTCCATCTATGGTCACGATGACACAATCCCATACCCTTCATTCTCCGAGGAACTAGATTACGAGCTTGAAATCGCCTGTGTAATTGGCAAACCGGGGATCAATATCTTCTCTAAAGTGGCTGAAGAATACATCTTCGGCTACACCATCCTCAACGACTGGTCGGCGCGGGATGTACAGCGTAAGGAGATGAAAGTTGGCTTGGGTCCCGCCAAGGGTAAGGACTTCGCCACGTCGCTCGGTCCCTACCTCGTCACCCCCGACGAACTGGCGGATCGCCATATCGGACGCCCCGGCGTCTACGATTTGGAGATGGTCGCCCGCGTCAACGGGGTCGAACGCTCGCGCGGCAACTGGAAGGACTTGTCTTGGTCGTTCGGGCAGATGATTGATCGCGCCTCGCAGGATGTTTGGCTGCAACCCGGCGACGTGATCGGCAGCGGCACGGTGGGCACAGGCTGTTTGCTCGAACTCACCAAAGGCGAAGGTCCATGGCTGCAACCCGGTGACGTAGTGGAGTTGGAAATCGAACGATTAGGCGTATTGCGAAACGTAGTTGGTGAGAAGCGCAATCAGCAAAAGAATAACTGATGGTACGCCCTCCCCCCTCCCCACTTACGTGCAGGGGGTAAGGGGTGCTAAAAGGAGGTTTTAATGCCTTTCTACCACAAACTCGGCGAAATCCCGCACAAGCGGCACACCCAATTCCGCAAACCCGACGGCAGGCTGTATCGTGAAGAAGTCATGGGGCTGGAAGGATTTTCCGGCATCGAATCACTGCTCTATCATCACTTCCTGCCACCCCGCGTCATGCACGTCGAAGATTGCGGCGCGGCAAAACCCGAATACGTGGAATTCACGACACTACAGCATCGCGCCTTTCGCACCAAAGAACTTCAACAAGGGGGCGATGCAGTATCGGCGCGGCGCGTGATTCTGGGCAACAACGATGTAACGCTCGGTCTCGCCCGTCCTACCCGCAGCATGGATTACTTCTACCGCAACGCGCAGGCATACGAAGTCTGGTTCTGCCACGAAGGAAACGGCGTCTTCAAATCGCAGTTCGGCAATCTCTCATTTGAATCCGGCGATTACATCGTCATCCCCTTCGGCACCACGTGGCAAATGCACCTGACGACCCCTGAAGCCCGTTTCTTCGTCATCGAAGCGCCTTCACAAATCGAACCGCCCAAACGCTACCGCAACAAATACGGTCAACTGCTCGAACACGCGCCCTACTGTGAGCGCGACATCCGCGTGCCGATGGAACTCGAAACCCATACCGAACGAGGTGAATTCGAGGTGCGCGTGAAAGCGCGTGACCGCATCACCCGCCACGTCCTCGACCATCACCCGTTCGACGTGGTGGGTTGGGATGGCTATCTCTATCCGTGGATATTCAATATCCGTGATTTCGAGCCGATCACCGGACGAATTCACCAACCGCCGCCGGTTCACCAAACCTTCGAGGGCTGGAATTTCGTCGTCTGCTCGTTCGTGCCGCGCCTGTTCGACTATCACCCGCAGGGCATTCCCGCACCCTACAACCACAGTAACGTCAACTCCGACGAGGTGATTTACTACTGCGACGGCAACTTCATGTCGCGCAAGGGCATCGACAAATACGACATCACGCTCCATCCGTCCGGCTTGCCCCACGGACCGCAGCCCGGCGCAACCGAAGCCTCGATTGGCGCGAAACAGACCGAAGAGTTGGCGGTGATGGTAGACACTTTCCACCCGCTCAATCTCACCGTAGACGCGCTGGAATTGGAGAAGCCCGAATACATGGCATCGTGGATGGAAGGCGACGGGACATAAAGATGGTCCAGAATGCCGTCCAAAATGACCACATTTCGCCCGTGTTGTGTGCTATGCTGCTGATGTGCCCTTATGCGGACTTATAAACAATGGCAGTTATGGCACTCGATTGGCAGTTTTTTGGCAGTGATGTCACTGACTTTTCCCTCAACTGCCGCCGCCGCCACAGAAAAAAGTTGAGTGCCGCCGCCGCCGCCACAACGAGGTAAAGACGAATCATATGGAAATCGCGCCCGACTCAATCCACCACCAATCGCTCTACAAACTGATGATCGGCTCCATCGTGCCCCGTCCCATCGGCTGGATTTCGAGCATAGACGCCGAAGGACACAACAACCTCGCGCCGTTCTCGTTCTTCAACGCTGTCTGCTCAAATCCGCCAACCGTCCTGTTCTGCCCGCTGATCCGCAGCACCGACGGGCAGCACAAAGACACGCTCAATAACGTGAAGGCGACGGGTGAATTCGTGGTCAACATCGTGACCGAGCCGCTTGCAGAGGCAATGAACCTCACATCAGGAGAATACCCGTCAGACGTGGATGAGTTCGCCCTTGCCGGATTAACGCCGCTTCCATCGCTCAAAGTTCGTCCGATGCGCGTGGCAGAAAGCCCGATTCACTACGAATGCACCGTCTCGCAGATTGTCACCATTGGCGACACGCCGGGTGGCGGCAGCATCGTCATCGGGCGCGTGGTGCATCTACACATTGCCGACGACCTTTTGATTGGTGAGGACAAAATCGACATTGAACGCTTGCAGCCGATTGGTCGCCTCGCGGGTACGGCGTTCAGCCGCGTCAACGACATCTTCCACATGACCCGCCCCGTCGCAAATCCCAACGGCGCACGTGGAGGATAAAACCGCCGCAGCCTTTATTGGAGGATTGATGATGAGTAATAAACGCCCATTTCACCGATTTACTGAAGACGACAGTATCACATGGCAAATGCTCTACAAGCGCCAGTTTCCCCAAACCAAAATATTGGGTACAAAGCTGTTTGCCGAAGGTATCGAGAAAATTGGTCTTACCGAGGATCGTATCCCCGATTTTGAGGAACTGGACGAATGGTTCAAAACGAACGTTGGCTGGGAACTGGTCAGTACCCCCGTCCAGTATTCCAGTGGGCAGGACTGGTTCGAGGCGTTAGCACGTAAAGAGTTCCTGATCACCGAGTACATCCGTGACCGCAGCGACCTCGAATACACGCCGCTGCCCGACATCTGGCACGACGCTTTCGGGCATCTGCCCTTCATGGCGCATCAGTGGTATGCCGATTACATCCACCGCTTCGCCCTTCACGCGATCAAATACACGCCGGAAGAACGCAAATCGCTCGGCAGTCTGTGGTGGTACACCGTCGAATTCGGCTTAGTCTACGAAAATGGCGATCTCAAGGCGCTCGGCGCAGGGTTGATGTCCTCGTATGCCGAGTTAAAACGCGCCTTCTCAGCCGACGTACATCTCGTGCCCTACACGCTCGAAGCGTTCGAGAACGTCTCGCCTAGCCCGCACGTTTACCATGACACGCTGTTCGTCCTCGATTCATATGATCAACTGCTGCATTCCGTCGATGAATGGGTTGCCGCCCATCCACACGGCAGCGGCAAAGTATACGCGCATAGCGACATGCGTCCGGAGCGAGAGTTACGCTGAGGGGAAAGCGAAAGGGGTGAGCTATCCCTCACCCCTCATAAAGATTTCGATTTTAAGGTTGCCGACGGGCTACTGGTGATAGTGGGTCTGCCAGCCCAGATACTTATTGAACGCCTCGTTGATCGCCGATGCGACTTTCGACTGGTTAATCGAGACGTGATGCTCGTAACCATGTTCGCAGATGTACGCCAAAAGTTCCTGGAAGCGCGGCACTTTCACCACGCCATAACCGCCGAACGTCTCCATCGGGTCATTGGTGAAAACGCCCTCGCCCACGTAAGCCTTGATCTTGCCTTCCAGATCGTCGGTGGTGATGCGCAGATAGGTGAACGGGTTTTCGCGGATGCGGCTGTAAATCGTGCCGTAGGTATTCTCCGCGCCCACCGTCCCGGCAATGATCTCCTGATAGTGCATGACTGGAATGTCGTCAACGAAGATGTCTTTCGGCAGATTCGAGCAGTGGAACACCACCCCTTTATCGGGATCGTCGCCGTAGTTGTTGTTCCAGTCCACCAGTGCGCTCGGCTTGCCGGAAGCCAGCGACATCGCCATCATTGCCAGCGTCCCCGCCACGTCGGTTTCGCAGGCGGAAGGCATCAACCCGTTGCTCGCCATGCTCATGATCGTGCAGGGCACAACGCCGAAATACTCCTGCATCGAAGTCCAGCACTGGAGCGCCGTCGCGTCGAGCGCATTGTCTGCGATCCACCGATCCATCACCACGCCGAGCTTCGACATCTTGACCAGCGCATCTTCCGGCACGTTGGCGGTGCGGGCATAACGTTCGATTTCCGCCCGCTTCGCCAGCACGTCGGTATCCTGATCGTCAAGGCGCTCGATGCGACCAAAGACTTCCGAGAGGTCAAGCGTCTCCACGCTGATGCCCGCCCGTTCCAGCAGTTTCTCGCTGTAGCGCACCGTATTGAATGCCTGAGGACGCGCACCCATCGCCCCAATCCGTGCCCGTCGCAGCCCGCGCACTACGCGACAAATCGCCGCAAACCGTTGCAGGTCTGCCATGAACTCGTCGCTGTTGGGGTCTACCGTATGCAGTTTCGTGAGCGTGTAGGGAATGCCGTACTGCCGCAGATTGTTACAGGCGCTCATCTTGCCGCAGAAGCTGTCACGCCTGTCGGCAATGCTCATATTCGCGGCATCATCGGGGAAAGCGTGGATAAGAACCGGAACGTTCAAACCGGACATCCGCAGGGTGTTGGCAATCGCACGCTCATCGCCGAAGTTCGGCAGCGTGACCAGCACGCCGTCAATCTCGTTGCTGTGCTGGCGGAAGAACTCAGCGTTCAACTGCGCCTCACTCAGCGATTCAACCGCGCCGTAAGCCGTATCATTCTCGCCAATGATGACGGCGTTGATGCCCGCGCGATTGAGTACCTCCAAAATAGTCTGCCGCCCGCTGACGACCAGATGTTTTGGAAAGAATCCGCGATTGCCCACGACCACCGCCAGCGTGACCGGACGACGGGCAATCGCCGCGCCATTTGCGAAAGCAGGTTGTGCAAGTGTCATGATGTTTTTGTCCTTTGTAAAAGGTATTTACCGCTGCCCGTAAACATGCGTGTAGCGGTGGTGCAGCTTATCAATATCATCCTGCGAGATCGGGATCGGTGTACCCAGTTGCAACGCCAGCCACACAATCGCCGCGTTGTCTTCGGTCATCACGGCGGCTTTCACGGCTGCTTCCGGCGAGTCGCCAAGCGCGAAGACGCCGTGATTTTGCAAGATCGCCGATGGGCTGCGCGATCCTTCCAGCGCTTTGATCACCTGCTGCCCGATTTCCTCACCGCCGATCAGCGCGAATCCGCCGCACGGAATTGGTCCGCCGAACTCGTCCGCCATCGCCGTCGTCACACACGGAATTTCCCGCCCCAGC
>DATGQJ010000139.1:0-2181 GCA_035304265.1 Oceanobacillus sp. | reverse complement strand
CGTGGGATGCTGTTTTGCTCGCAGAAGGATCGGACACGCGCCTCGTCGATGTCTACTGCCGCGACAATTTCCACTCGCTCACCGACTTGACGAAGGGCTGTTAAATGATTGCCGACAGAATTTCCGGTTCCGATGATGGCGACGCGATACTGCTTCATTCCTGCCGAACACCTTCGGGCATGAGAGTCGCCGGATCAAAATAGCGGTTCAAGTGTCCGCAAAATCCGAGCGACGAGTAATTTTGCGCTTCAATGAGAAAATGCTGTGCCCCAAACAGATAGTCGATTTCGTGGTTTTTCAGGAGATCGACTCGTTGCAATGCGACATCGGCTTCGGTAAGCGCCCCCTTCTCGATGATGGAACCCCATTCATCTTTCTGCGCATCGACAAGCAGCGACGCCTGCCGGTAAATCTTACGCAGCGCCTCGCAGCCTTTTTCGGGGTCGTCCTCGAATGCGGCTTTCAGTTGAAGAAAGCCCTCGACGCCGCGATCTCGTCTGCGATAGGCGTCTTCAATGGTCTTTACGGTCATGGCTTCGGTATAGCGATCTTTATCCGCAAGCCATTCGTCGGTGAAACAGACGATGTTGTCTCCACGTTCCGGCAAGCCGCTGTTCTGCATGATGACCAGAATTTCCAGATCGCCGTTGGGGTTGATCAGGCGGTGAATCGTGCCGGGGGTGAACACCAGCGCTGAGTGAGGTTTCAGGTCAACTCGCGAGAAGCCTTGCCCGTCGATCATCTCGACTGCGCCCGTGCCATTCAGGACGAAGTACATCTCGGTGCAGAGAAAATGGAAATGTGGCGTTCCGCCCCGCTGTCCATCGGGGGTTACGGTATCGTAGACCTTGAGGCGCGTGAGGAGCGTCGCGCCGGGCATTCGTAGTGCGTGATTCACAATACCTGCTCTTCCTGACTTTGCGCCTGCGGGGATTCCTGCTGCTTCTTGATTTGCACGAGTTTCGCCGCTTCGGGGCGCTTTTTATAAAACTCGTCCAGCGGATAGCAGCCGGAGACCATGTTATTGCGCGGCGCAGTTGTGCAGTCGCTAAAGGTACGGCAAAAGCGTTTGCGTTGCAGCGGCTTGCCCGCTAGCACGTCTGATGCCAGTTCGGGATAACTGAGTACCATCCGTCCAAGCCCTACAAAATCGGCTTTTCCGGTGCGGATCACGTTTTGCGCGACGTTGGGCAACCATTCCTGCAAATACGAGTATCCCGATCCCACGTAAATCAGGTCGGGGCGATGTGCCTTCAGTTGTGCGGTGACGGCGATTTGCCGCGCGACACCCAACAGCGGATCTTCGGGTGGTTGGTAGCCATCGGACGGCGGGAATAGTGCCGGACGCTGAATGTGTGGCGTGTAATATGGGCTGCCCGCCGTAACGCAGACCAGTCGAATGTCGAGCGAAGCGAGCAGATCGAGAAAAGCGAATGGCTCGGTTAAATCAATGCCGACGCCGGTTTGATCACTCCCAAAGGCATAGCGATAAGGCGTGCCCAAACTTTCCGGTTCCCCCACGCCGTCGGCTCCCGGACGGAACGGCATCCAGTCGAACGCGCTCAAACGAACGCCGATGTCCAGCCCCGGCGCTTCAGCGCGAATTCCGGCGACGATTTCACGCAGAAAACGGGTACGGTTCTCGAAGCTGCCGCCGTAACGCCCATCTCGATCAACTGCGCTGAGAAACTCGTGTCCTAAATAGCCGTGACAATGTTTGATGTCTACGAAGTCGAAGCCTGCGTTTTGTGCCAGAGTCGCAGCATGAACAAAATCGTCGATCAAGTGGTCAATCTCGTCGTCGCTGAACAACGGATGATCGGGTGCAACGTGATACTTTTGATCCAGCATCGGGTGATGATAAAGGATTTTTGGCTCAAGCTGGCTATGGTGTGATGGGCGTGCGAAGCGTCCAGAGTGAGTCAGTTGCAGCCCGATCATCAGATCATCGGTATTGCCGAAGCGTTCGCGATGAGCCGAAACCAATACCTCTCTCAACGCGACCAATTCAGGGTAAGTCTCAGCGTTGAGGATGAGTTGGTTCGGGTTGGCGCGTCCGTCGTGACGAACCGCGATAGCTTCACAACCCCAGATCAGTTTTGCACCGGTCTGCCCGAATCGCTGCCACCGCCGCCGCACCAACTCAGTCGGACGACCATCAGGTGTCCCGTCCCAGCCTTC
>DATGQJ010000138.1:0-4759 GCA_035304265.1 Oceanobacillus sp. | reverse complement strand
TGTAAAACCCACTGAAGGACCCATGCGTTTAGAGCGCATGAGCGCTTTGCCGATCCCATTGTTGCAGGAATGCCTGAGCGCGGCACAACTCCGCGCATGGCTGGGTATGCTTGGGCGCGAGGGACACGGCAAGCAGGGAATCGGGCAGGCGCGGGCGGCAATTGTGACACTGGCGAGTTTGCTCTCGGAAGCAGGGTGGTTGGACGATTACACCAGCGCGGCGATGAGCAACGTGCGCCCGCCCAAAGCGGAAGAAGGGCAGCGTCCGGGGCGTTGGCTCTCGCCGGAGCAGCTTCGGATGCTGATGATGGCGGCGCGGCAAATTGCCACCAGCGAAAACCAGATGCTGAGGAACACGGTGGTCGCTACGATTTTGTGTACGATGGCGCTGAGGCGTGAGGAACTCGCTTCTGCGCGGTGGGGCGACCTGAGCACGCAGAATGACCGCGTGGTGCTGCGGGTTCATGGAAAAGGACGCAAGACCGCCAACATCGACGTGCCACGTCCGGTCTTGCAGGCGCTCGACCAGTGGCGGCGGGTGGTTGCGCCCGGAGAACCACGCCCGCCGGAATCGTCGCCCTTGGTACGGCGTATCTGGAAAGGTGGGCGAATCAGCAGGCAGGGACTTACACCGGATGGTATCTGGCTGATTATTGGAGAAGCGGCAGCATTCGCCGATCTCGGTCACGTCGCGCCCCACGACTTGCGGCGCTCCGTCGCGGGCGCGTTGCAACAGGCAGGCGTGCCGATTGAGAAGATCAGCCGCCTTTTGCGCCACACCAACGTCGCCGTGACTGAGCGTTATCTGGGTCGCCTGCCGCAGCGCAATGAAGGGGCGGTTTTGATGAGTGATGTATTGGGGCTTGAAGGCGACGACGATTTGTTCAATTTTGAGTAGGGTGGGCGCACATGATGAAGTCTTACATAAACCTCACCCCCCAACCCCCTCTCCACTGCGTGGCAGAGGGGGCGAAACAAGTTTCGCGCACGAAGTGCGGGGTGAGGTTCGAGAAAGCGATCTCCGCCTTATTTCGCTAAAGCGCGTCGTGTGCGCCAGACCCTATTCAAACGAGATAAGCCCCTCAAGTTCAGCCAACAGCGCCGGACCGATGCCGCTTACCGCGTCAAGGTCTTCCATGCTGGTGAAATCGCCATTTGCCTCGCGGTAGTCGATGATCGCCTGTGCCAGCGTGGGACCAATACCAGGAAGTGAATCCAGTTCTTCGACGGTTGCTGTGTTGATGTGGATGACCGCGCCACCGCTCGGCGTAGGCAGTTCCACTTCCGCTTCATCCACCGATGGCACATGCACCTGATCGCCGTCGCGCACGAAGGCGGCAAGATTGACCCGCGAAAGATCAGCGGACTGGGTTGTGCCGCCTGCCGCGTCAATTGCGTCCTGTACCCGGCTGCCCGGTGGAAGCGTGTGCAGCGATTCCGGTTGGTTGACCGCGCCCGTGACGTACACCGTCAGCGGCGACGGTGTAGAGGTCGGAGGCGGGGTGTTGGTGGGAATTGGCGGGTTGATGGTGATCTGTACTGGCTGAGGACGGGTTGCCAGCAGTAAAACCATGCCGCCCACAATCAACAATGCAAGGATGGCGAAGGCGATTACGGTGGTACGTGATGTGGGTGGCATGTCGCTCATTGGTTACTCCATATATACAGCAGTTCCGCTCGCGGTGACCATCAACATACTGCCGCCCTGACCGACAGTTTCATAGTCCAGATCGACGCCGATCACTGCGTTTGCGCCGAGCGTCTCCGCTTCTTCGATCATTTCGTTTAGAGCGGTGGTTTTTGCCTCTTTTAGTGAGCGCTCGTAAGCGGCGGAGCGCCCGCCTACGATGTCGGTAATTGACGCCATGAAATCACGAAAGAAGTTCGCGCCGAGAATAGCCTCACCGCTGACCAACCCGAAGTAACGAGTGATACGTTTACCTTCTATGTTTGGTGTGGTTGTGACCAACATCAACGTTCTCTCCCTTTTGTTTACTTGCTAATACTGAGATTTACTATAAGTCGCCAGTTCTTCCGTAAAAACACCAGAAATTCGGGTTACATGCGATCTTTCAGACGATAGACGAATTTGAGACCCGACCAATCCTTATCGACAGCGATCACTTTGACATCGACCAGCCCGTTTTGCAAGCCGATTTCGCGCACAATGTTCTCATCCAGATCGGTATTCTTTTTGCCTTTGAGCCACGAAATCCATAATGCGCCGTTGGAAGCGAGGGCGGCTTTCAGGTGTGGAAACGCTTGCTCTAATTCAGCGCGATTTCGCATAAATGCTTGAATGAAATCGTAGGTATCGCGCATGGTTGTGTCTGGAGTCATGCCGTCCGGCAAGTTGCCAAGCGTCAAGCCTTCGGGCGCATTGAGAATAGCGACACGCGCTCCCGCTTTGATGCCAAGCTTTTCGACTAATGAGCGTTTGGAGTAGGCTTCGCTCATGGCGCGTTAGTGGGTGGCATGGATGGCGCGGACGGGGTGGGAGTGACAATCGTGATCGCCTCTTTGAACAGGGTGGAGTTGGGGATCAGGATTTTGAGGTTGTCTTTTTGCAGCGAGGTATAGCGCAAGTCCATGTCAATGACCGTGCCTTCTTTGTCGGCGACTTTAATGTAGTTACCGCGCCGGAAGGGGCGATTCATAAGGATGAGGATGCCCGCCAGCATGTTGCTGATGATGTCTTGCAGCGCGAAGCCAAGCGCGAAGCCGGTTAGTCCAAGTCCTGCAACCATCGCCGTCACGTCAATGCCAATCGTGCCCAACGCGGTGATGATGCCAACTACCAGTATGGTGACGCGAATCAAACGTGCCAGCAGATCGCGCACGTCTTCGTTGAGGCGGGTACGATCCCCGTAGCGTTTGACTATCCCTTTAAAGATGACGCTCAAGAACCAGAAAACGATGAAAATGATGAGTGCAAGGATGGGGGCTGGGATAATACCTCTTGCAGTATTGAGGAGTTCGTTAATTTGTGTCGCGGGATCAACCATGATGGGTCCTTACAACAGCGCAAGACCAATGATAGACAATTGTATTCAACTGTTACAACGCTGCCAAATGGCTGTTATTCGGGTGTGCCTTGCAGTGGGTAGCGTATCCACTGGTCACGATCACCCTGCGCGTCGAGGACGAGCGCAACGTTGTCGATGTGGATATTCCAGTTAAAGCTGCGGCTGCCGAGTAATTTCACCGCCTCAGGCAGTTGTTCGAGGGTGAGGTCGCCTGCGGCAAGGGTGATGTGCGGCACGAAATTGTCTGGTCCGTAGTGGTGGGTGTGAATGCCGCGCCCGGTCTTTGAGAGGCGTTTCCACAGGTGCGAATGGAATTTGGTGAGATAAACGCTGCGGGCAACCGTGATGTAGAGCGTCGGGCTATCTCCGGTGAAGATGCCTAAGCCGCTGGTGTGGACATTGAACGGCGCAGCGCTATGGGTAAGGCGTGTGAGGGTGTCCTTCACCCATTGTACATCGTAGCGTTCGACTACCTGATAGGAGAAGTGGGGATAGGCAGCAGCAGCGGACTTCAAGCCGAATTCACGCTCTAATTCGTCCCACAGGCTTTCGACCTTGTCGCAATGTTCCTGATCGAGAATGGAGACGACGCCTTGTAACATAAGATTTGTCAAGAGGGTACACAAATGCGTGTACCCCTGATGAACGTTTAGTAGCGCCGGACGATGGATTTATAGACGGTTGGCTGGCGGTTCTGGATAAGCTGGTATTCCTCGCGGTTGCGGCGCACTTCATCGAGATCGATTCGTGCGACGGCGAAACCTTCCAGCGGAGCACCCGTGTCGGGGTCGATTTCGTTGGCAAGCGAGGTGTAGATTTGCCCACGCGGTCCGACGACCATGCTCTCGCCGCCGAAGGTGATGGTCACGTCCTCACCAACACGGTTCGCGCCGACTACGAAAACGGCGTTTTCATAGGCACGGGCGCGGAGATAGGTCTTCCACTCGTCGATGGCGGGCGCTTCCCAGTTCGCCATCACGCAGAGGATGTCTGCACCATCAAGGACGAGGCTGCGGGCGACTTCGGGGAAGGCGAGGTCGTAGCCGATCATCATGCCGATGTTGCCGACTTCGGTTTCGATCACAGGCAGCTTGTAGCCTTCGCGGAACGCCATGCGTTCTTCGCCGCGCAGGTGAATTTTGTTATACACTTCGAGCAGTTCGCCATCAGGACCCACCAGCACTGCCGAGTTGTAGAGCACCGATTCGACGCGCTCTTTCGTGACCATGCCGAAGGCGATATAGACACCGTATTCATTGGCACGTTGGGCGATCAGATTAACGGTAGGTCCCGGCACGCGCTGCGCCAGTTCGGTGAAGCGCAAGCCTAACTCGTAGCCGCTGGTAATCAATTCAGGGAAGACGATCAAATCGACCCGCTGCTGCGAGGCGATTTTGGAGATCATTTCGGACATTTTGACGAGGTTATCCTCAGCCTCGCCGAGCTTGGGTCTGATTTGCACCGTTGCAACCGTGACTTCACGCATTGAATTTCCTCATATTGTGGGGTTCTGACGACTTGCGATGTTATTTTAACTGAAAATGTGCTAATTCACGAGATGGCGAATCTCAGCGCCGGAGTTCATGCAGCACGGTTTCGAGTTCGGCGGGTAACGGCGATTCAAAGCACAAACGCTCCCCCGTGCGTGGATGATCGAAGCACAGGCGGGCGGCGTGAAGGAACTGGCGACTGAGCAGGCGCTGTTTGCGGAAACCGTAAAGCGCATCCCCAAC
>DATGQJ010000137.1:0-4241 GCA_035304265.1 Oceanobacillus sp. | reverse complement strand
ATGCCGCCATCCACGAACCGCGCACCCGCTTCGGACATGAGTTGACCGATGTGTTCCGCTCTCTGTGGTGCAATCGCGTTGGCATCTACGTATAGTCCTGTGAACCCCTGCGCAAGCACGTCACGGGCTACGGTTTCGGCGGCGGCGGGTGGGCACACGCTCAGGATCACCGAGCAGACTTCGCAGAGATGCGCCAGCGTTCCCGCGTCCACCAGTCCATGCTTTTCGGCGCGTTCGCGGGTTTGCGAGCTTCGTCCTTCGGAAACCCAGTAGACGGTATGACCACCGTTGCGGGCAGATGCGGCGACGGAAATGCCCATGTCACCGGGATGGAGAATGCCAACGTTATCCACTCGTTTGTCTCCTTAGGACTTACGGTTTATCGCCGCCGCGAACGCTTATTGCTCTCCAATTCTTCGATCATGCTGTCGGTGAATTCACCGTCGGAATTCAGGCGAACGCCGCCCTGTGGCTCGTCGTCATCATAATACTGGTCGCGTTTGGGTTTCTCGTAGTAAAGGCGTTCACGTTCGCGCTCGACCTCGCGCTCGATGGCGCGTTCCTGTCGCTCCGATGAAAGCACTTCAAACGCATGAATCGCCAGCCCGATTCCCCACCCGAACATGACGATCAGGGGCCACGGGAATTCCAGAATTTGCAGTTCACCACCTATCAACTCCCGCATGAAGTTGGAACTGTTGCTGGCGAAGTAAATGAACCACATCATCAGATTGATCATCACGTAAACGCCGAGATGACTGGCGAATTCACGTCGCTTGGTGAAAGGCTGCTCGACGCGGTGGCGCACCTTGCGGAGTTCGCCTTTATCCGCCGTTTCATACCAGCGTTCGCCAAAAAGTCGCTCGAATTCGCTGTGAATAGCGCGTAACCGTCGTGCTGCTCTTTCCCCTGTCTGGTAATAGGTATCGACGGCGTGTGCGAGCAATCCCGCGCCCCAACCGAAGGAAACCAGCAGGGGCCACGGAAACTCATCCATTATCGCCCAGAAATCGCCCTCGCCAACCAGACGCCCACCGAAGATGATGATCCAGAGCAGCAGATTGACGAAGACGTATGCCACCAGATGCCCGTTGAATTCCTGCCGTTTTTTGTACTGCTTCTCGACCCGTTTGCGCAGGGCGTTTTCGTCATGTGGCGGCGCAAGTTCGTCATCTTTGCCGCCTATCCATCCCCAGCCGCTTTCAATCGCATCGCGCACTTGCAAGCCCACACGCTCGATGGCTTTGCCCGCGCTTTCGATATTAAGGTCGATGGCGGCTTCGACGCGACGATTGGATGCGCGCTCTTCGCGTTTGGGCTTTTCGGTGGGCGTTGGCGTCTTTTCGACGGTGGTCTTCACGTCGTCCATCGCGGCGTCCTGTGCCGCGCGTACCTGCGCCAGTGATTCTTCCGCTGTGTGGATGCGGTCAGGGTTGAGCGATTTCAAGCCCGACGATTGCACCGCCGCCGTGAACGCCTGCACCATTTCCGCCGCCGTGCTGTAGCGATCTGCCGGATTTTTCGCCAGCGCCTTGACCAGCACCGCTTCCACTTGCGGCGGCACTTCCGGGTTGATGGATGACGGCGCGGGCAGCGGACGGTAGATATGATCGTGGATGACGGCGAAAGGCGTATCGGCGCTGAACGGCACACGCCCAACCACCAGTTCGTACAGTACCACGCCGAGCGAATAGAGATCGGTACGCGAGTCCAAGTCTCTGCGCCCCATCGCTTGCTCCGGCGAAATATAATGCGGTGTGCCGAGCAGCATGTCGGTGCTGAGCGTGCTTTCGCCCGACTGCGCCATCCGCGCCAATCCGAAGTCGGTCAGGTAGGGCGTCCCCTGATTATCGAGGATGATATTCGACGGCTTGATGTCGCGGTGCAGCACTCCCTGACGATGCGCGTAATCGAGCGCGGCGGCAATCGGCGGCATGATGCGCACGATTTCTTCCAGCGGCAGCGCCCCGCGTTCGTTGAGCGCTTTGAGCGTTTGCCCCTCGATATACTTCATCACCAGAAAAGGCTGTCCCTCATGTTCGGCGAAGTCGTAGACTGGCACTATATGAGGATGCTCCAGCTTGGCGACGATCTGCGCCTCACGCTCGAAGCGGCTGAGGAAATTCTGGTCTTCCAGAAATGCCTGATGCATCACCTTGATCGCCACCATGCGATCCAGCCGCGCATGGTACGCTTTGTAGATCGTCGCCATGCCGCCCTGTCCCATTTGCTCGACGATCTTATAGGGACCAATCACCTGACCTTCAGTTAGTGCCATACGAAACTCCGCCGATATGCGGCTCAATTCCGGGGTGTAAAATCGGTTATGGGTTTAAGAATGTGGACGCACCATCAGGCGTCCTTACGGTAAATCGGTTGCGTCACCTGAATTATACCGTATTGACGCTGACTACTGAACTAACCGATGTAGTTGTTCTTCCTCAATCTCGACCAGTTCGCCGTCGTCGCCAAGTTCGAGCCGCTTGGGTTTCTCGTAGGTTGCCGCCTCGCGCAGCTTGGTGACTTCCTTTTCGATGTCCTTCGCCCGCGATTCCGCCATCCCCAGAAGAATGCAGTGCAGCACAAATACGCCTGTCCACGTCATGAACAGCAACATTCCGATAGCTGCCTGCTTGGCAAGCGCCAGCGCGATAAATACGCCAATCGCGATCAAATAGCCCGCAAGATTGAAGCTCCATAATTTCCAGCGGCGGTTTCGCGCGTCGATGCGTTGACGTGCCAGTTCGTATAATTCTTGCTCATACATCTCTCAACCCCTTATTCGCCGTAGCTCCGCTTCAGCTTCCCGTCATCTTCGATGATGTCCAGCACTTCGCCGTCATCAGCAAGTTCAAGCCGCTTGGGTTTTGCGCCAAAGTTTGGATCGGCTGTCGCTAACAGATCGCGTAGCTTGCGCTCGTGCTGTGTCATCCGCCAGAAATTGAGCGCGAGAATTGGCAGCAGCGCCAGTGCCATAAACGGCGCGACGTACCATGCGGTACTTGCGTAAGAACCGCCGCGTTCGACCACCCACAACACGCCGTTCAACACGGTGAAAACCACGAGCGGCGTGATGGTCGCGTTGGCACGCTGCCTTACGTCGTCTTCCAGCAGTCCGTGTAAGCGAAACAAATCCCGCGCATCCTGAACAAGATAGCTGTCGTTGTTTTCGACCCGTTCACGCATCTCGGTTTCGACGGCGTGGCTCAGGGTGCTTCCCCACGCGCCGGAGCGAAAATAGGTCAACAACCCATGCAGCATCAGTGCAATAGCCCAACCCACCATGACCGCGCCGATCACCGGATCGACCACGTAGGGATAGCCGGGAGACCACCAGAGCCAAGGGGTTGTCAGGTAAACCACCGAAGGCGTAATGACAAACGCGGCAACGTGAATGAACAACCATCGGTTGCGCGACAACCGCCGTTCGATGCGGCGGCGAATTTGCAGATAATCGAGGTAGCTGAAGTAGCTGTTCCACATAAGCGCCTATCCTCGGAATGCCCGTTTGGGCTTCTCATCATCTTCGATGATTTCGAGCGCTTCACCCTCGTCGGTGAGATACATGAACTCCGGTTGATGGGTTCGTTTCGCTTTGGGCGCTGTCTCACCCGAAGTCATGATCTGAGTCAGGTGTCGCGTCTTTCGTTCTGAGCGCGACAGATTAAAAATCAGCACCGGCAGCAGCACGACCACCGCCAGAAACGGCGTGATTTGCCATGGATAGGAAGTCATGTGTCCGCCGCCGCTTCCTATCCAGTTGATGGCATTGATGAACGTAAAGGCGACCAGCACCAGCACGTTATTCGCGCGTGACCGGATGTCTTCGTCGAGCATTCCGTGAAGTCGAAACAAATCCCGTTCATCTTGCGCAAAGAACGTATCATCGAGCGCAACGTCCCGCATTTCGCGCTCGATGGCACGACTTCGCGCTCCCGCCCACGCACCGGAACGAAGCCATGTCCACAACCCATGCGCGAGCAAAACGATGCTCCATACCATCATGAACTGCGCCATCGGTTGGCTGACGAAACCATCTCTCGCGGAAGTGCGGTCGGTGTAAATGGCAAGCCATATCGGTGTCCATAACGCGAACAACGCTGTATGAATCAGCAGCCAGATCGAAGGCATCAGGCGTTTTTCCACCCGCCGCCGCAGTTCCAGATAGTCAAGATAGCTGCCGTAGTTTCCCCACATACTGCTATCCCCCGCGCATCATCCTGCGATCCTGTGTCTCTTCT
>DATGQJ010000136.1:0-4616 GCA_035304265.1 Oceanobacillus sp. | reverse complement strand
ACCTCGTCGAGAACCGTTAGCGTTTCTGCCATAGACTTTGCTTCCCACAACTCCCCGATATAGTTTAAAAGCAAAGACCAGCCGCGCGGCTGGTCTTCATTTTCGTATGAACGCTTATACGGCGGCGGGTTTCCATTTGATCGTGCAGCCAACAGGCGGCGTCTCCGTGACTGCCGGAGTATTGCCCGCCAGCACCGCGTCCAGCGCATCTCGCAAATACTGATGCTGCACGGCATTTGGGTCTTCGTGATTGTCGTCGGGTGCGCCGTGATATTGCAGTACGCCCTGTTTATCGAAGAGGAAAATTTCCGGCGTGCGCTCTGCGCCGTAATCGCGTGCTACCTGCTGCGATTCGTCGTACAGGTAAGGGAAGTTGAAGCCTTTTTCCTCCGCCCGCTGCTTCATAGCGTCAAAATTATCGGCGGGATATTTCTCCGCATCGTTCGCGCTGATGGCGAGCAGTTGAACGCCCTTATCGGCATAATCCGCCTGTATCTGTACGAAACGATCTTCCCACGCGCGGGCATAAGGACAATGATTGCAGGTGAAAATCACGACAACCGCCTGCTTATCGGCGTAGTCAGACAGCGCGTGAGTTTTGCCATCGACACCCGGCAACGAAAAAGCAATCGCCCGATCTCCGGGATGTAATTTGCTCATGAACGCTCACTCCTTTGAATAACCTTTTGTAAGGAACGACGGATCATTTCTGGCGAGGGCAGTGGTGAAACCCGCCCATCTTCAAGAATGTAAGCACGGCAGGTCAGGTTATATGGCGACTCCGGTGGCGGTGGCACGATGTCTTCACCGTTCACCAGAATAGTCGGAGAGCCGATGAAGCGTAGCTCTTGCGCCTGTTCTTCGGTTTCGACCTTGATGATTTCAATCTCGGCGTCAACACCTTCCTCGGCGATCACCTGCTGCAACCGCGCCAACGCCTGCTCGTGTGAAGGGCAGTCCTCGTAATAAAGAAACGTGATTTGCATGAAACCCTCCCGTACCAAAAATACTGCATCGAACCGAAATGTCAAAATATCGATCTCTAAACGGAACCAGTGCCGCGTGTTATGATCGTGGTGAAATGTAAGGAGCACCACAGATGAAGCTGGCATTGATTGGCGGGGGCGGAGTACGTGCGCCGGAATTCGTGCGCGGCGCATTGGTTTTCGCCTCGGCATTGGATTTGCAGGAACTCTGGCTGATGGACACCGACCCGACACGGTTGAGCGTGATTGCGCCGCTGTGTGAAGAAATCGTGCGGCAGGCGGGGTCGCCGTTTCACTTACATCAAACGACCAACTTGGACGAAGCGTTGCGCGACGCACAGGTCATCGTCACGACGATTCGCGTCGGTGGCGAACATGGGCGCGTGATCGATGAGCGCGTGGCGCTAAAGCACAATGTTCTGGGACAGGAAACGACGGGTGCGGGCGGCTTCAGCATGGCAATGCGCAGTATCCCCGCGCTGCTCGATATAGCGACACGAGCAGAAGCACTTGCCCCGAAAGCGTGGACGTTCAATTTCACCAATCCCGCAGGGTTGGTCGCGCAGGCGTTACACGACGCAGGGTTCCGACGTATCGTGGGCATTTGTGACAGCGCCAACACCGGACAGCACGAAGTTGCCCGTTATCTTCACGTCCCCGTAGACGAGGTGAAGGCTGAGGTCTTTGGGCTAAACCATCTTTCGTGGACGCGCAAAGCACTGGTCAAAGGCGTGAACGTGCTGCCTGCGCTCCTGAACGACGATGCTTTTGTCCAGAGTACCTACCTGCGATTCTTCGACATCGCGCTCGTGCGCCGCATGGGGATGTTTCTCAACGAGTACCTCTATTACTACTACTACCGAGACGAGGCAGTAAAGCGCATTCAGGCAGAAGAAGAAACGCGCGCCGAGGAAGTGGAGCGGCTGAATAAAGCCCTGCTGGAATCGCTCAAAGGCTGCCCGCCTGCTGAGGCGCTACGCCTTTACGATGATTACAACCGCCGTCGGAGTTCGACCTACATGAACTATGCCGAGCCAGAAAAGTCCGGGCAGGACGACTCGCCGGGACACGCCGAACACACGGTCGGCGGTTATGCAGGCGTGGCATTACGCGCGGCGCTAGCGCTGTCGCAGGATCGTCCTTTGCGCATCGGTCTCAACGTGCCGAATCAGAACGCGATTCCGGGAATGCAAGCGGATGATGTGGTTGAGATTTCCTGCGAAGTGGACGGAAGAGGCATCCGCCCCATCCCCGTCGATCCGGTTCCCGAAGATGCTTATTTGCTCATGCGGGCAGTCAAGCGCTACGAGCGCTTGGCTTCACAGGCGATTTTGAACCATGATCGAGCGTTAGCCATCGAGAGCCTTTTCGCTCACCCGCTGATTGGCTCCTACTCGCTGGCGCGAACGCTGGTGAGTGAATATCTCGAAGCGCACAAGCCTTATGTGGGTGAGTGGCGTTAAGCCCGCGCAGCGTTGATCGCGTCGCGTAGTTCCTTCGCAGCGTTGGCTGGATCGTCGGCGTAGATAATGCTGCGCGAGGCGTTGATGATCAGTCCGCCCCCGCTGCTGTCGATGCCCGCGCGTACCGCCGCATCCACATCTCCACCTTGAGCGCCGACGCCGGGTACAAGCAGCGGCATATCGCCCACAATCTGCCGCACCTGCGCCAGTTCCTTCGGGTGAGTTGCACCAACCACCAGCATACAGTTGCCGTTGGTGTTCCACTCATCACGGACTTTTTCCGCCACGATGCGCCACAACGGTTTGCCGTCTACCAGCAAATTCTGCAACTCATCGTCACCCGGATTCGACGTGCGGCACAGGATGATGCAGCCCTTATCGGCGCGTTGCAGAAACGGCGTGAGTGACTGCCGCCCCATATACGGATGCAGTGTCACCGCGTCGCAGCCGAGTTGGTCGAAGATCGCGGTCACGTACCCCATGTTAGAGGTGCTGTTATCGCAGCGTTTGGCATCACAGATGATCAGAATATCGGGATGATTGGCACGCAGATAATCCACTGTCTGCTGCAAATCGCGCCATCCTTCTGCACCCCGCGCCTCGTAAAAGGCGATATTCGGTTTATAGGCAGAGGTGAACGGATGAGTCGAGTCGATGATCCACTGATTGAAAGCCACCACGTCACCGTCGAAGCGTGGCGGTATTTTGGCGGGATCGCTGTCCAAACCGACGCACACCAGCGAATCCACTGCTTCCGCCCGCTGCCGGTACTTGAGAATAACGCTCATGTCAACCCATGCCTTTCCGTCCAGCCATAAGGATCGCGCAGCCAGTCCCGTATGATCGCCTGATCGATAGTATCCCCCGCCGCCTTGAGGATGTGGTCGAAAGAGGTGAGCGTGTGCAGCGTCACATCCGCCTCGTCAAAGGCACGCCGCGCCTCCTTGAAACCATAGCTGATGATGGCAAAGCAGTGTTCGACAACTGCGCCTGCCTCGCGCAGCGCCACCACGCCTGAAAGACTGCTCCCGCCCGTCGTCACCAAATCTTCCACCAGTAAGACGCGCAAATTCGCGACATCTCCCCCTTCGATGCGGCTGCGTGTGCCATGCTCTTTCGGCTGCTTGCGCACAAACACCGACGGCAGCCCGGACGCATACGCCAGCGCCGCGCTGTGGGGGATGCCCGCCGTTTCGATTCCGGCGACGACATCCGGTTGAATCTGCTCTCGCTCAATGAGCGTGCGGAAGCCCTCGATGACGATTCGCCAGTGTGCAGGATGAAACGGCAGGCGGCGGTTATCGACGTAAATCGGTGACTTAATCCCCGATTTGAACGTGATCGGCTGTTGAGGGTTGAAGCCTACCGCGCCGATTTCCAACAGCACCCGCGCTACTTCGCTTTCGATAGACATAATGCTCCTATGCTTCTTGCATCATCACGGCTGCGGCAAGCGGTCCTCGATACACCAGCGCTGACCAGTATTGAACGGCGTTCACGCCCAACGCTTTGTATCGCCGGTAGCTTTCACCATCCAGCACACCGCCACAGCCAATAACGTCAATTCCAAAGTGCTGCTGCTGTTTTTCCAGCATCAGCAGTCTACAGACATGAAGCGCCGAATCGTGCAGTCGCCCGCCGCCAACGCCTGCCTGCACGTTTGGGTTATCCGGCGTCGGCTGTGGAAGCGTGTTAGTCGCGACAATCGCCCGTGCGCCAACATCTTCCAACGCGGCGATCAGCCCGCAGTATTGATTCTCCGAGAGGTTGGGGCTGATCTTCACCCACAGCGGCACGTCACGTAGATATTCGACTGCCGCGCCGCATAAATCGCGGGCTTTGTCTTCAGTCTGGTTGCCCGTCGGATCGTCATCGGTATTCGGGCAGCTTAGATTGAGCGTAAACCACGAAGGAATCACGCCGCACTCGACAAATGCCGCCAGCGATGCCAGCACTTCCTCGCGCTCCTGTACCGGATCGGTCACGCCGGGGCTGACGGCAATGTTGATGCCGATTTGCGTGGGCAGATCAGGCAGATGGCGATGTAAAAATGCCGCCACCGCCTTCACCCCCGGATTTTTCAGCCCGACGTAGTTCTGGGTTGATCGCGTTGCCACATCTCGCCACAAAACCACGCCGGAATTGCCCAAACGTGGATAGCGTGTGA
>DATGQJ010000135.1:0-9271 GCA_035304265.1 Oceanobacillus sp. | reverse complement strand
GTTCGCGGGGGAGAATGCCCCATTTGATGGGCAATTTCTGAAATGGACGGACGAGGCATATTTGCGCTTTCAGCCACGCCGCTCTGTCCCGATCTACATTGGCGCAATGTCGCCGAAAATGCTGGGCGCGATTGGCGAGATTGCTGATGGCGGTCTGCCGCTTTTGCTCCCGCCGGAGCATTTTGAGACAGTGCTGCCCTACGTACAGGCAGGACTAACCGAGGCGAACCGGACGCTGGACGACATCGATCTGGCGGCGTGTATCTGGGTTTCGCTTGCCGAAGATCGGGACGCTGCTGAATTGGTGCTGCGGAACAAGATCGCCTACTACGGACACGCGCTAAGCCCGCTGATATGGGATCGACTAGGGTTGACACAAGAGGATTTCCGCCCGATTGAGCAGGCAATGATGCGTGACAACGACCCCGTCCGCGCCGCGCAGTTGGTCACGCTGCAAATGCTGCGGATCGGGGTGGTCGGCACTGCCCATGACTTAATCCAGCGTCTGGAACATCTGGTCGCGCTGGGAGCAAAGCATCTAAGTTTTGGTCCGCCGCTCGGACCCGATCCGCTCGAAGCGATCCGGTTGATCGGGCGCGACATCATCCCGCACTTTCGGAAGTGATAGGGTGCTACGCGGGCGTGACTTCTATATTCACAACCTGATCTTTCTCGAACTGCACCTGCACGACCACCTGATCGTCCTGATGATCGGCAGAAACCGTTTGGTCGTTCACCTTCACAATCACGTTGCCCATCGAATGGTGAATGTAGAACCTGCGGTTTCCGGTCACGATGGGGCAGTAGCGCAATGCGATGCGCTCAGGCGTGACCTCCAAACGAAGCAGCGGCATATCCAGAATGAAACGCTCTCTCGGAACGTGCGGACGGATCACCAGTCCATCGCCCGAAAAGCTCGGCTCGATGCCGCAAACGCGCAGCATCCCCAGCAGCGCCATCGCGTCTTGATTGGCGTTCATCACCGGAAAATCGGTCATCGGTGTAAGCGGGCTGAACCACGTGCCGCCGGGAAGCTCGGCGCTGCGCCCGTTGATGCCGTCGGGACCCGACCATGTGTTGAACCAGATGTCGGGGTAGACGTGCGAGTGCATGGCGAAGGTGTTGCGGTTGAGCGAACGCCATGCCAGTTGCGTCCGGTTGGCGCGTGCATATCCCCACGTCAGCAGTTGCGAAATCGCGGGCCAAACCATGCCCTCAGGGATCAACGTTCCGCCAATCGGCGAGGGGCGGTCAAGTATCTGGTCTACCTTCTCAATTAGCTCGCTCTCTTTGCCGTGATCGGCGGCAATACCGCTGATCAGCGCCCAGACTTGCGCTTCCAGACTGAAGTGATCGACCACTCTCCGGCGGTTCTGAGAATCGCGCAGGATGGCGCGGTTATACCATCCGTTGGCATTCCATTGGTCTTGCAGCGCCAGTCGCAGCCTTTCCAACCGCCCCGGCTGATTCGGCGTGTCGTAGATATAGTCCACCAACTGCGGGTCACGGTCTTTGAGAATCGCGGCTAAAAGCGGCAGCACGTAAAGCGCCATCTGGGTATTCGGAATGGACTCGCCGTGCTGCTTGGAGTTGGTGTACGCGGCGGCGAAGCCCAATCCAAATTGCAGCGCCGTTTCCGTGACAATTGAATCCGACCAGTCGTTCGTGCCCACTTTGATCAGATCGTTTTCGCCGATTCCGTTGACTTCAAAAAGGTGACGAACGGCTTTGTTGACGTGATCGAGGACGGTGACGCCGGGCGGTGATTCGCTGGGCGGGTAAAATGGCACATGCTCATCCAGAAAGGCATAGTCGCCGGTTGCCGCAAGGTATTCACACAGCGCCAGTAGGAAGAACAGATCAAGGTCGGAGGGATTGCTGTAAACGCCCATGCCATCGGACAAAAAGCCGTGTCCGGCGAAGGAATAACTGATCTGTCCGGTGTGTACGTCTGTGATCTGCATGATCAGGCGCAGCATGTCACGTGCAAGTGGGGGATCGATGTAGCTTGCGGGCAGGGCGAACAACGCCTGATCACGTGGAGCACCGTCTGCGCCGTGCAGATATAGATACGCCGAACCCTGCGGGACGACGTGGGTCTTGTAGAAATCCAGATAAACGACGGCAGACAGCATGTTATAGGCGTGCCATGCCATTTCGCGGTGCAGCACCGGGTCTTCACCTGTGCAGAAATAGGCAAGGTGGTCTTTCCATGTCGCTAACGTCTGATTGAAATGATCGGTTGGCTGGCGGTATCGATCCAGAAAGCCGAGCGTTCCATTTGGTCGGGTCGTGCCGTAAGCGTAGCGCAGGGACTTGCGCTCTCCCGGCTGAAGGCTCAGGTCACGGCGCATGACCAGACAATAAGGCATGGGGTCACCTGTCACCAGTACGTCCACCGTATCGCCCGGTTTGCGCTGGCGAACTGCGTCCGGCTGACGCGCTCCGCCAGTACCGAAGAACGCGCTCTTGTTCACGTAGAAAGCGTCGGGCTTGCCGCTGAGATCAGCGAGGAACACGTTCGCCGGGTCCCAGTCAATGTCCGAGGGTTCGTCGGGTGGACGGGCTTGGGGCGGCGGTGGCTGGCGAAGCTTCTGTTTAAAGCGCAGGGCGCAGTTGGCTTCATCCCATTCGACACTGCTGGTGAAGTATTTGTTGACTGTCCGCCGATTTGCGTCACTGGTCATGCCAAACCCACCGCTGCGCAACCATTCAAGCTGCAACTGGCAGATATTGACATCCCAGTATTCGTAATGCCGCAGGTCAACCGGATTATCGCCCAGATTTTCGATTTGAATGTCGGCAATCAGTGTCGGGTCATTGCCATAGGGCGCGTAAACTCGCCGGACGACGCGGATATTCTGGTAGGTGGTTTCGCTCTCGAAATAGCCGATGCCGAAAATTCGCCGTGTATCCGCGCCCTGTGGTCGGTAGCGGAAGGCTGTTCCCCATACTTCGTTGCCGTTATCCACGTAGCCGAAACCACCTGCATGAGCGTAACGCGCAGTGGCGGGGTCTCGCTTGAGCACCGTTCGTGGAGTCGCGCTCTGGGCAGACAACATAGTCAGCGGTTGGTTGCTAATCTGCGCCAGCATTTCCGGCGGCGCGAAACCGCGTGGCGGCAGTGTCCCCGGCACGTCGGCGCTCATCGCTCGAAGTTGAGCGGTGGCTTGTGGCTTCAATGTTGATTGGGGACGGATCAGAAGTTTGGCGACAAACTGGATGATGCGGCGCAGCAGGCTGTACAGCCACGAGCTAATCCGAAAGTTGGGGCGGTCAAATTCCCATGCCTCGAAGCGGTTGAGAAAGACACCGCCTCTATCGCCCTGATACACCTGTATCGTGCCGTCATTCGACGCCATCGCCGTGATGCGCTGATTGCCGACCTGATGCCAGTGATCGCGCCGATCCAGTTCTTCAGTGTTGGGATAGATGGCGCGGGGATCGCTGTACTGGTCGAGTTGGTACTCGTAAGCGGGTAATCCCGCTTCGTCCAGTATCCAGCGCCCAAAACTGCCGCTGCCCTCGTCGTTTTGCTGGAAAACGCGCGGATCGAGAACGGACTGTGCTGCGAAAGTAGGTGCCGTATTCGGCGAACGTCGGCGGAACAAAAACCGTTCGAGTCGCTGAATACGGCTGGGGTTGGGTGCATCTGCGGATTGTAGGAATGAAGTACGCGCCATTCGGTCTGCCTATTCGATGAACTGCGAAGCATAGTGTGCCATCGTCATCACCGTAAGCTGTGGGTTGACGGTGGTCGATGTCGGGAAGACGCTGGCATCACAGACGTAAAGATTGCTGTAGCCGAACACTTTGAAATCCGGTCCTATCACGCTGTTGGTGGGCGATGTTCCAATCGCGTTGCCTCCCTGTGGATGTCCCGTGCCAAGCAGAATGTCGTAGTCATGTTTCACCAGTTCGCGCAAACGGTCAACTTCACTCTGTGCGGTGATCATTGCCGCGTTGTTCCGGTAGGGTTGGTAACTGCGCGTTGAAGCATAGACTTCCTGCGCCCCACCTGTGAAGAAAATATCGCCCAAGATCACCAGCGCGTCAATCAATTTCTTGATGTCGCCCTGTGTTGGCTGGAATACCACGTCGGGTCCACCTGTGATCAGCGCCGGAACGATGTACGCATTCGACTCCGTGCCGACTAACACACCCACTGCCGTCATGCGGTTGTAGTTCTGCATGTTCTTGAAATGCGTATCTAACCATCCGGGCATCGCCAGCGCTTGCGCGACGGGCGGGTTGTACCACGTCTCGTAAACAAAACCGGGATGATCTTCCAGCGTCAGGTAATGGGCGATTTGCAGACCATCATAGGCATTTAGCTCTTGCTCGAACAGTGCGTGAAGCGGGCTGCCCATGTTGAACGACAATCCCTGTCCGATTGGCAGCTTGCCCTTGCTGATTTTGCTTTGCATCAGCAGCCAGCTTGAATGGATTGTGCCGCCGCTGACGATGACGGTCTTCGGATTGTTGATCACCAGTTTGCGCTTGCCCTGAATCTCCGCAACGATCTGCGTGATCTTGCCACCGCTTTCGACCAATCTTGTCGCTTGCGCTTCGGAGATGATGCGCAGATTATCCGCGCCATATTTGTGCTGTGCGGCGGGCAGCACTTCGTCCAGCATCGACAGCTTGCGACCATAAGCACAGCCGATATTGCAGTAGCCGCAGCCGATGCAATCGACGATGTTCGCCTCAATGACATCGTATTTGAATTTGTCCGGCTTGCCATTGAAATACTTCTGGATAGCTGCCGTGACCACGCCGTCACCGTGATTGAGTACCATATCCAACGGTTGACGCGACCCCGACACAATCGGACCAATCCGCAAACGTTTGCGTACTTTTTGCTGCGCTTCGTAGAACTTCGCGTCGTCGATGACTTTGCCGTTGCTGCTACGAGCATTCCATGTGTCCAGCACACGCTGCGGGGTGTCGAAGCAAACGGCATTGTTGACCACTGTCGTGCCGCCGACACAGCTTCCCTGCAAGATGGTGAAGCGCAGCGCCTGCGAGATTTGCAGTGCTCCATCGCTATACAGGCGGCTGATCATGTCGATTTCGTCTTCGCTGAAGTCGTCGGGATGAACGTACAGTCCTTTTTCCAGAATCAGCACCCGCCGACCTTTTTCCGCCATCTGTTCGGCGAGGATTGCGCCCGCAGCCCCTGAGCCGATGATCACCACATCGGCGTCGTTGATAACGTCAATCCCTTTTTGCTCCAACACCTGTGGAGTCATCACATCCAGCGGCGGGTGGTGGCGGATCGGCTTGACCTCGAAATCCTTCTCACGCTGCGAGAAGGGCACGTAGCCGATCCCGCTGCCATCTGCACGTTTCTGCCAAATGTCGGGGTTGCTGTAGTAGCCGAGATAGGTCAACTGCATGTTGAAGCGCATCATCGCTTCGAGCAAGCCGGTGAAACTCAGCGCCGCGCCTGCTTCTTCAGGGGAGCGCCCTCTCAGCCGCAGGAAAAGCTGGTTTACCGCTCGTAGAATGCCATCCAGCAGACGGTACAAAAACGGCTGGTCGATGATTTCCTTCTTGAAACGGCGGTTGATGAAATCTTCACGCGCCGCCGGATTCAAATACGTGATTGGCGGTTTCATCCATGCAAGCGGTGAAAGCTGCAAACCCAATGCCGCCAGCTTCGCTAATCCCAATCGCTGTGAACGGAATGATCGGAGATAGCTATCGGTACGCAGCACGATCTGATGTGGCGGTACGATTTCGGCGTCTTTGCCAGCGATCAGCGTTTCGGCAATGGCTTCCAATGCGCGGAACTCTGTTGGGCTGAGGAAGCCAAGATGGTCGAGCAGCACGTCGTTGACACGGGCGTTCAGGAAAAGAAACGCCGTGAGGATGATTGTATTCAGCGCCCACACGCCGAACGTCATCTGTGCGCCTGTCAGCGTGATTCCGGCAATCGAAAGCGTGTAATCCCCAAAGCGACCAAAGCCGAAAATCCACAACAGAATGAAGGCAACGAACCAGATGGCATGTCCGACAATCAACGCGATCACAAGCTGCGTGTAGTGGGTGTAGCGGCGGATGTCGGTGGCAGCCAGCAGGGCGCATAAGCCTAGCACGCCATTCGCAATTGCCGAACCCGCGATCATGAACGGGTTGACCAGAAAATCCGTGAGCAGCGTCACGCCGAGATAAGGCAGCAGCAAACTTCCGGCTGCGAGAGCAAGCGATCCCAATCCATAAATCGCGAACACGAGACGGGCGATGCTTTCCCATTGGGTGATCGGCTTATCGGGTATCCACGGAAGCCATGGTGCTTCGGGCATCTTCGCCTGAAACAACAACCCTGCCAGCAGAATAGCTCCCGCAATGCACAGCGCAAATCCGCCAAGCAGCGGGGCGCTCTGAAGTTGGACACTGTTTCGCGATTGCATGATCAGGAAAGCCGCCGCGCCAAGCAGGAATCCACCAATCAGCAGATAGATCATCGCTCGGAAACGGCGCACATCCGCCGCCGCGCACCATGCCAAAAATCCTAACAACCCTAATCCGGTGATGGTGTTGACAACGAAGAATTGCGGCGCGATGAAGAGAGGGGCGCTGTACAGGATGTAGGGCGCAGCGATTATCGAAATACTCAGGATGACGAGGATTGCGGCAAGGAGTCTCAAAAAGAAGGCGAGGCGTTTTTCCGCCTGTGTATAAGCGACCTCGACGTTCATCGTTTGGTCCCCACATTGTGAAGGGTAAAAACACTATATAATCAATTCGCAATTTTGGAAAACATCACATGATCAGAATTTACCACCTGTCTTGCTGTGGGGAATGTGACTTCTTGAATATGGCTTGCAGACTCCTGGCGAATTGAGGAAACGCAATTGCATAGAACATGCTGGCAACTACCACGAACAACCCGTTCAGTACCATGACATAGCGCGGTTGCGTGAAAAAGAGAGCCGTCATTGCTGCATGGTAGATGATGATGGTGAGCACGATCAAGAGCAGCAGGCGCCAGCGTGGTGATCCCTCTATCCAGACGAACCCTGCCATACAACATGCACCTGCAAAAGTTACTGTGGGACTTGCGTAGAGAAGATTTAGTAGCAAGTAAGGCTGGGAAAGAAAAAGAAAGGTAACATTGTAGTTCGCAAAATTTGTCTGGATGAGGGCATTTTCTGGCACATTGAAGGTGCAGGCATAGTTACGAAATCGATCATGCGTGCCGTTATCGTAGTTGAAGGCTGCTAAAGCATAGTCTCTATCGCAAATTGGCGGTATGGTGCTTTGCCATAAAATATTGATTTCCATCTGGCTGATGAAGTACATGAATTCATCGAAGACGCTCTGCAAGAACTGGAAGGGCTTTGTTTGTATCGCTTCCACCAACATCGTGGTCTGTCTGTTGGCAATTTGCGGGTTAACCTGTGCGGCACATTCCCAGATCTCATCAGCAAAATACTGTCGTGATAGATCTTCTGTTCGTGTAGCACCGGGGTACATCTGATACAGGGAGACTATATCCGTTGAACAATCGCTCTCCCGAAGGGCTTCATAAAAAGCTGCGCTAATCGGTCCATTGGTATCGGCGTATAAGTTGTGAAAAACCATCCCAACGAAGTAGTAGACGCCTTCGGTTGTTGTTTGGAAGGTAAAATTGCGGTCAATCGACCAACGTCCCCCTGAAATCAACAGCAGCACTATCATCATGCTTCCGATAGCAGGAATCACCTTTTTCCAATTGTGGGTTACCAGGAACAGCAAAAGCATAATCGGAATGACGAGATACGTTCCAGCCGGACGAATCCATGCGATAAGTGCAATCAAAACACCTGTAAGTACCAGGATCCCAAGTGTTGCTTTCGTTACCGCAAGATAGATGATGAAAGTAAAAAACAAAATCAGCGGAGCGTATACCCCTTCTGTCAGCATGAGATGAGCATTGTTCGCTGTAATGGGCGAGAGGGCAAGCAACACGCCTGTGACCTTTGCAAGTCTTATATCTAGTTTTTGGAGGATGAGAAATGTCCCGATTACGACAAGAACACGCAGGAGATGCTGCACAAAGATTAACAGTACAAGGTCTCCACTGAGAAGACGATGGATGGCGATGAAAAGGGGATAGGCATAAGTATAATACCCATCCTGAAGAAAACCCGGATTTTCAGGCTCGACATAGGTGTGAGCGTAACCGAGAAGTTGATCGCTACCAATGAAATATTGCCATGTATCGATGATTCGATGTGGTGGTGCCGCAAGGCTTTGCCATCCATTGATCAAAGCACTGAGTATGATGAGAATAACGATGAAACGGATGTTTCCGCCTTTTGATGAGGCTGTTTCTGAACTAATTGGTGCTTGAACCCGAATGCGGAAGCGCTGACCCATCCAGAGCGCTGTGAGAGCACCACCTGCGCCCAAAGCCGGAAATAAGTAATAGGCGAAATCAGAACGAATAGAAACACTGAGAACCGCAAAGATGTTGAAAACCAGTAGTGCTATCAACCATGAAACCAGTCGCCTAGTCCCCAATTTCTCGATGGCATTGTTGAGTGCAGACATCTGGTTTCCTTGCCGGGTTTAGAGCACGCCGCCAGTGTTCCACGGGTTGAATTCGGACTCGCCAACCCCCTGCGCCTCGCTCTTGGAAGGCTTGCCGGAAGCAACCTCGATGACGAGTTCGAGCAGTTCAGCCGCCACCGACTCCATCGAAGCGCCGTCCATCACCTTGCCTGCATTCACGTCCATGTCGTCGATCATGTGTTCATACGTCGCTGTGTTGGTGACGACTTTGATGCTGGGCGATGGCTTGAACCCGAAAACCGATCCGCGTCCCGTGGTGAACACCACCAGATTACAACCGCCCGCCACCTGTCCGGTTACAGAAACCGGATCGTAGCCCGGCGAGTCCATGAAGGTAAAGCCTCGCGCAGTCACAGGTTCGGCATAGTCGTAGACGCCTGTCAATGGAGTAGTGCCGCTCTTCGCAATTGCACCCAACGACTTCTCGTAAATCGTGGTCAACCCCCCGACCTTGTTGCCAACGCTCGGATTGTTGTCGATTTCGATTCCCTGTAGGCGGGTGTGTTCTTCCCACCAGCGTACTTTCTCGACAAGTTTCTGCCCGACTTCGGGGTTGATAGCGCGGCGAGTCAAGAGATGTTCCGCGCCGTAAATCTCCGGTGTTTCGGCAAGCACAACCGTGCCACCTTGTCGCACGATTTCATCCGAGACCATGCCCAGCACCGGATTTGCAGTAACGCCCGACCAGCCGTCGCTGCCGCCGCATTGT
>DATGQJ010000134.1:0-3692 GCA_035304265.1 Oceanobacillus sp. | reverse complement strand
TCGGTCACGCCGGGGCACGTGTGCTCGTCTTTCCAACTTCACAGGGCAAGTTTTACGAGTGGGAAGATCGCGGCATGATTCGAGCGTTGGGCGATCACATCCATAACGGCTGGCTGCAAGTCTACTGCGTGGACAGCATCGACTCGGAAAGCTGGTACTGTGGATGGGCACATCCCAGCGGACGCGCGTACCGTCACATGCAGTATGATGCCTATCTATTCAACGAGGTATTGCCATTCAGCGAACGCAAGAACAGCAATCCGTTCCTGATAACGGTGGGAGCCAGCTTCGGCGGCTACCATGCCATGAACTTCGGGCTGCGCCATCCCAGCCACGTCAACCGTATTCTGGCGATGAGCGGTCTTTTCGACATCCGCCGCTTCACCGATGGCTACTACGACGACAACGTTTACTACAACAATCCCATCGACTTCATCGCCAACGAACACCAACCCGAACGCCTCGAACTGCTGCGCAAGTTGGACATCATCATCGCCACAGGGCGCGAAGACAGCCTGATTGAAAGCGCTCGCGCACTCTCGGCAGTGTTATGGGCAAAAGGCATCGGCAACGCCCTGCGCGAATGGGATGGATGGGCGCACGACTGGCAGTATTGGGAGAAAATGCTCTTGTTGTATATCGGCGGACACGATTAAAATTACAAAAGATTACAGAAATAAGCTTTAGAGGAATGGATTTATGGCAACAGAACCGCTGAAGATAGGTTTACTGGTAGGACGTGAATGGTCATTTCCTCCGGCATTCATTGAAGAAGTCAACAAGCGCGATGAAGGGGTGGTTGCGGAGTTCGTCAAGCTGGGCGGCACGCGCATGAACGAAGAAGTCCCCTACCGCGTCCTCGTAGATCGCATCTCTCACGAAGTCCCCTACTATCGAACTTACCTCAAGAACGCCGCGCTGCAAGGCGTAAAAGTGATCAACGACCCGTTCATGTGGACGGCGGATGACAAATTCTTCGGCGCGTCTCTGGCGGAAAAGCTCGGCGTCGCTTCTCCGAAGACGCTGGTGCTTCCCAACAAGCAGTACGTTCCCGGCATCGTGCCCGATGAAAGCCTGCGCAACCTCATATTCCCGCTGGATTGGAACTGGATCGTCTCTTACGTCGGGCTGCCCTGCATTCTCAAGGATGCACATGGCGGCGGCTGGCGTGACGTGTACGTGGTGCGCTCCGTTGACGAACTGATCTGGCGCTACGACCAATCCGGCTTACTGACGATGATCGTTCAGGAGTTCATCCAATGGGAGAATTACGCCCGCTGTATGTGTCTGGGGCAAGACGAAATTTACGTGATGAAATACGATCCGGGAATGCGGCGCTATTACGAAGAACCCGATTTTTCGCCGGAACTTCACGAGCGCCTCGTCCGTGACTCGAAGGCGCTGGTGCAGGCGCTCGGCTACGATATGAACACCTGCGAGTTCGCCATCCGTGACGGCATCCCCTACGCCATTGACTTCATGAATCCCGCACCGGATATGGACATTCACTCGCTCGGCGAAAAGCACTTTAACTGGATGGTCAAGCACATGGCAGACCTGACTATCCGTCTGGCGAAATCCAATGAAAGCACCGCCGAACGCCATGCATGGTGGAAGTTTGTCCAACAGAGGCGGGATGATGATACGCGAAGCGATTGACCGCTACCACAGTCTGCTCACCGATCAGATTGCCGCCGACGCCGAAGGAATCATGAATAGCGAGTTGCAGAAGCGCAAATGCTACTTCGGCAACCGCCCGCTTTGCACCGTGCTCCGCCCCAATTTTTACCTGCCAGAACAATGGAATTACCTGAAATACGAGACTGAAATCCTGCTGGGCGCATTTCGGAAAGCGCATCAGGCTTGTATGGCAGACGCGACTCTCCGCGAACAACTTGACCTCGAACCCTACGAGGAAATGCTGTTCAACCTCGACATCGGCTACGAATCCCCATGGACGACCTCACGACTCGACTCGTTTTTCGTGCTGGACGAGATGAGCCTGCACTTTGTGGAGTACAACGCCGAGACTCCGGCGGGCATGGCATACGACGACGCGATTGCCGACGTTTTCCTCGAACTGGACATCCTGAAGCAGTTTGGCGATTACTATCACGTGCGCTCGTTCTCGACCATTCAGGGGTTGTTCTCGTCGCTGGTCGAGGTCTATCAGCAGTGGGGTGGCACCAATAAGCCGCAGATCGGCATCATCGACTGGTCGGACGTGCCCACGCTCAACGAACACGAGTTGTGCAAAGCATGTTTCGAGGCGGAAGGTGTAAACGCGATTCTCGCCGATCCGCGTGAGTTGGAATATCGCAACGGGCATCTCTATGCGGGCGATTTCCGCATCGACCTGATTTACAAGCGGGTGTTGTGCAGCGAATTGATTCAGCGCATGGGCATCGACAATCCCATTGTCCAAGCATTGAAAGACCATGCGGTGTGCATGTCCAACGCTTTCAGCGCGAAGTTGATGGCGAAAAAAGCCAGCTTCGCCTTCTTGAGCGACGAATGCAACCGCCATCTGTTCGACGCCGACGAAATCCGGGCGATTGAGGCGCACATCCCGTGGACGCGGCGCGTTCAGGAACGCAAAACCGAGTTTCACGGGCAAATGATTGATCTGCTGCCCTTCATCGCCGAAAACCGCGAAAATCTGGTACTGAAGCCAAACGATGAATACGGCGGCAAAGGCGTGGTGATCGGTTGGGAAACTTCAGATTATGAGTGGGAGCGTACTCTGCGCAGCGCGGTCACAACGCCCTACGTGGTGCAGGAGCGCGTGCCAATCGCCTATGCCGATTTTCCGGCAATAATTGATGGCACGCTCAACATCAGTCCCCGCCTTGTCGATTCCGACCCGTTCATCTTCTTCGGCAGAACCACCAGCGGGTGCATGACCCGACTTTCCTCAAGCGGACTGTTGAACGTCACGGCGGGCGGCGGCTCCATTGTGCCGACTTTCGTGATCTACAAGCGGGAGTAACGGAAGAGTTATCGCGCTAGCCTTCCGGCGGTTGATCCTCCGCTTCTTCCTGTCGCTTTTTGCGTGAGTCGAACGAAGCACCCAGCGCCACACCAATTGCCACGCCCATAGCAATGCCTATCGCGATGTTGTCCATCGCCACGCCGAGGGCAACGCCAATGGCGATACCAATCGCAAGTCCGCTACCCACTGAAGATCGATCCGGTGTTTTGTCGCTCATTTGAATCACCTTTCACTACAACCCTGTACGTATTGGCAAGGCAGAAGGTTTCACCCAGATTGTCGTTGCTGGAAACGGGCGATTCAACGACAAAAGAGAGAGGCACACACCAGTGTGCCCCTCTCATCATCATTACGGCTGCCAGACCAGCACCGTCCCGTCGTCGCTGGCGCTGAGGAACTGCGTGCCATCACTGTTCCAATCGAGAGCGGCGATGCTGTCCGTGTGACCGCTGTAGGTCTCCGTCGCTGTGCCCGTCGAGGCATCCCACAGGATGATCTCGCCGTCGGCGCTGCCGCTCAAAACGTTAGTTCCTGAGGGTGCCCAATCGAGCGCCGTCACCGCCTCGGTGTGCTCCGCCAGCGCAGGCAGAGCAGGCTGACCGGTGGCGACATCCCAGATGATCACCGTGCCGTCGGCAATACCGGTAGCGAATTGCTGTCCATTGCGCCGCCACGCGACGGAACTCACCGCATCCTCGGC
>DATGQJ010000133.1:0-3859 GCA_035304265.1 Oceanobacillus sp. | reverse complement strand
GTCAGTTGCATCGTATCTTCCCCCATGCGATATTCTGCACAACGATTATGGATTTGACTGTTTACTTGAACCGCTACGAATGGCTGACGCTTCCCCTACGCCGAGCCTACGATCATGGCGAATCGGGCGTTAGCAGCCGTGACGCATCTTCCGAGATCGCTTCAACAGGCTCGACGAAGTAGGTATTTCCCTGACCTTCGGCTGTCCAGCCTGTGATGCCGTTGTGTTCCACCCGCCACCATGCCCGTCCTGCCGGATCGCATGTAGGTCCCTCAAGCACGTTGAAGATCGCGCCGCCGTCGATTTGCCCAACCAATGCCCCGGATGGAGAGGGCGCACTGCGCACGTTGTTCGGTGTGCCGGGGGTGACGCGCCCCTGCCCGCCAACGGTCAGGCGAGAGGGCATAAATCCGGCGCAGGTGACGGTCTCTACAATGTCGGTTGCTGCTGGCGTTACTCTTTGTGTTCGGCTTGGTGTGAACGTGATGGTCACAGCCGCTTCAGAGCCGATCAGCGGCTCGGTGAAATACGCTTCACCCTGTCCTTCCACCGTCCATCCAACCGTGTTGCGGTAACTGACCCGCCACCACGCGCGTCCAACCGGATCGCATTCGGGTCCTTCCAGTACGTCGAAGGTCGCCCCTGCCGGAATGGTCGCTAGCTGTGTCCCTGCCGTCGAAGGTGCGTCGCGCAGGCGCAGCGGATCGGGCGGGAGCACGCGCCCCTGTTCGCCAGCCATCAACCGTGAGGTCATAAATCCGGGGCAGGTCACGGCGTTGGGGCGCGGGGTGGCTGAAGGGGTCGGTGTATTCGAGGGTGTAAACGTCAGTGTCGGCGATGGCGTATAACTTGGGGTGAAGGTGTTGCTCGGTGTTGGTGTAAGCGATGGTGTAAACGTCAGCGTTGGAGACGGCGTATAAGTTTGGGTGAATGTCGGTGTGTAGGTCGTGCGCGTTGCATCAATCGTTGGCGTTGGGGTCGCCGCCGCATAATCCACCCCGCAGTAGGTTGCCTCTCCACCGACAACGACGTGATAGGTGAAGGTGAGTTCCCCACCGTCGGCGTGCTTCAAGCGCAAATTCACCACGTAAACCGGAACCGGGTACAACTCGGAACCCGCCCTATTTTCAGGGTGTATGGTGCAGAGGCTGCGTTCCTGCGCGTAACTCGGCGCATAATCGTAGCTTTCCAGATCGGTCAGGCGCAGGTCACGATCTTCGAGAATGCGCATGTAGCGCTGCGCAAGACGCCCACCCTCATCCTCTCTGATAGAGTCGCTCAAAGCTTCCAGCGCCGTCAGCACATCGTCCGGGACTTCCCGTTCCTGTGCGAGTAGCGCCTGCACGCAGATGAAGACAGATAACAGCAAAATTACACGACGCAGCATAAAGGCTCCTTTGCAGGTAAATCCAACCGCGAGAACAATTTCGATTATAGGTGTATTGTGCTTTTCCAATTGGACGGTTGCGCGTCGTTTGATCGACGGTTGCGCGACGCAACCAAAACCGTCACAATAGACTCAAATCCTGTGGGGCGAGGTGAATATGCGTCATACGGTTCTTTTCTACAATCCGATCAGTACGTCACGCGGCAAACAACGGCTGCCATTGTCGTTGCTGTCCGTCGCCGCCGTGATTGCCGACGATTACGACATAGAATTTATTGACGGTAATCTCATCGACGATCCCGCGCAAGCCATCATTGATCGGGCGAAGGCGACGGGCGCGAAACTGCTCGCTTGCACCGTGATGCCGGGTCCGCAGTTGCGGCAGGCAGTCCCCGTCTGCAAGCGCGTGAAAGCGGCACTCCCTGATTTGACTATCCTCTGGGGCGGTTATTTCCCGACTCAGCATGGCGAAGTGATTTTACGAAGCGACTGTGTGGATTACATCATTCAGGGGCAGGGCGAAGCGCCGTTCCGTACCTTTGTCGATACGCTGCATCACGGCGGCGCAATGCACGAGATTCCGTCACTCGGTTATAAGAATGGCGGTGTTCACATCAACCCCCGTGCGCCCGTCGTGCCGCTGAACAACCTTCCGTGGTTCCCCTACGACAAGATCGACGTGAATCGCTACGTCGGCAACAGCTACCTCGGCACGCGCGTGCTCAACCACAATACCTCGTTTGGCTGTCCGTTCGCCTGCAATTTCTGCGCCGTCGTTGCGCTCTCGAACCGCCGCTGGATACCGGAAAGCGCCGAGCGCGTGGCGAACATCGTCAAGCACCTGTACGACAACTGGCACATCAACGGGCTTGAGTTCCACGACATGGATTTCTTCGTCAGTGAAGATCGCACCGCCGAATTCGCGGATCGGCTGAGTTCGTTCGCGGGCGATAGCATCCGCTGGTGGGCGCTTGGGCGCGTGGACACGCTGATGAGCTACAGCGACGACACGTGGGAGAAGATGCGTAAGAGCGGTGCGAAGATGCTGTTCATGGGCGCGGAAAGCGGCGACGACGAAACCCTCAAGCGCATGAACAAAGGCGGCAGAAGCAGCACCAACGCGACGCTGGCGCTGGTCGAGCGCATGAAGCACTATGGCATTGTGCCGGAACTATCCTTCGTGCTCGGCAATCCACCTGACCCACGCGCCGACATTGAAAAGACCATTGCCTTCATCCGCAAGATCAAGCAGGTCAACCCGGCAACCGAACTGGTGCTGTACATCTACACGCCTGTTCCGCAGGAAGGCAGCATTCTGCTGGACGAAGCCACCAAGCTCGGTTTCAAGTTCCCCGATACGCTTGAAGAATGGGCGAGCGACGAATGGTCGAAGTTCTCGATGCGCCGTGACCCGCACACGCCGTGGTTCAAGGATACGGTTCGCAGCCGGGTGCGCAGCTTCGAGGCGGTCATCAACGCTTACTATCCCACCGTCACCGATATGCGGCTGACGGGCAATTACCGTCATTTACTGCGCGGCTTGAGCGGCTGGCGCTACAAACTCGAATTCTATCAGTGGCCCTACGAACTCAAGGCGCTGCAACGCATGATCCACTACCGCCGCCCGGAAACAACGGGCTTCTGATACGGGAGCGGTTAGCAAGCGCGAAAAAACCGTTGGGGCGCACGTGCGTGTGCGCCCGCCGCCAGACAATTATGCGATTTCACAATCAACTACGGAGATCGTAGGGACACGACATCGTCGTGTCCGCCCGATTTTAGGGGAGCGGACAGAATGATGTTGTTTAATAAATCAATCCCTTGAATGCGCCCTACGCCTTTAGCGAAGCGGCAGCGTCGGGCTAGCACAGAAAACCCCGCTGAAACTGGGCTTCACCAGCCGACTTCAGTCGGGTTGTTTTTGCGAGCCGGATGGCTTCCAGCATCCGGCGTTAAAACCGTCTTTATTTGTGAAACCTTGTGAACTTCCGGCTCTACTATTCGCCCCAACTTCCGAAAATGATGGATTGCTTTTGCGACGGTGACGTTTGTCAATGGGAGGTGAGCCTGTCATCCGTTTTACTCATGGGGAATGTCGTTCTGCTCCTCGACGCGAAAGGTTTTCCCCATGTTCAAGTCACTGCTTCAAAATCCCCATAAAACCTGCGGCATTCTTATGTTTCTCACTGGCGTGGTGCTTCTGATGGGCATCATCACCGCCGAGATTTTTTATCCCGCTGGTTACAGCACGTCCCAGAACGAAATCAGCGATCTGGGCGCGACTCGTCCACCCAACAGCATTATCGTTCAGCCGTCCGCCACCATCTTCAACAGCACCATGTTGCTGTCCGGCGCAATGGTGATAGCGGCGGCTTACTTCATCCATCGTGCCTTCGGGCGCTGGTTCGTGACTGTCTCCATTCTGCTGCTTGGAATCGGCATGTTCGGCGTTGGCGTTTTCCCCGGCGACAA
>DATGQJ010000132.1:0-4639 GCA_035304265.1 Oceanobacillus sp. | reverse complement strand
TGCGCTGCGACATTGCCCAGAACTATGATCAGGTAAGCGATGCGAACCCCGATGTGTTGTTCGACCAATATGCAGCAAGGGTAAAGCAAGATAAAGAATTGCTTTATAGGGAACTCATCACACCGTTTGCGCTGCTTTCCTTCCCTGATCCGCTTCAGTATTTGATTCATCAATGTGCTGTGCCTGTGACGAGCCAAGATGATAATGATGTGGTGAGCATTGATATAGACATTGAATATCCCGAAGTCGTGCCACCCATCGAATTACCTTGTGATCCAGATGATCCGAATGTGGAATTTGTTGGTTCGGCAGGCAACTCTGGACTGCCATATGTATTTTATCCGGCAGCATATGACGAAGTAGTCAGTGTTAGTGCAGGCGAACTCCAGTTTGCGGACTCCGCACTGACGAGCGTGATCGGGCCTGACCTAGCAGGTTACTCCAATTTCAACGCAGACATTGGCTTACTTGGCGGTTGGTTCCAACTCTTCTATATTGTAGATGATTTCAATCTGGAGGCACTGCCGCTTTATTATCGGGGGACATCTTTCTCCGGCCCCGTCGAGAGTGTATGTCTTGCCTTGAACCTCAACTCAGGATACTGTGAGAGTTTTCGCCCGTCTTAGCAAGTGAAATGGCGATGCTCTACTCAACGGGGCATCGCCTTATCACCAACATTGAAAAATACATCGGAACTTTTTTGTAGACGATTCGCTCTGGTCGCACATTGAGTAGTGTAAGCGAGGCTTTATGTCGGGGGAGACAACCACCCATGGCATATCATCTGAAACCGAACGCATGATGAAATTCGACGACCAGTGGGTTGCGGCACTCAAGACGCTCGACACGCAGGCGTGGGATATGCTGCTGCGTTACCACGCCGACGAACTGCGGCGTGGCATTCAGGCGTCGCTCGCCAAGCGTGGAATGCCTGCCGCGCTAGTAGACGACATCGAGCATGAAACCTGGCTCACCGCCGTCCGCAAAATCGCCGAGTTCCGCTGGGAAGACGTAGACCGATTCTTCCGCTGGCTGCGCGTGATTTCCCTCAATCACATCCTCACCTACCGCCGCAAACAAGGCGATCAGATTTCGATTGACGACAACGCCGACTCTGATGTGGATGACATGCTCGAACAGTTCTACAATCTATACAGTCCTACCAACGCTTCGATTGAAGACGAGGTAGCGCGGCGCGAGCAGTTGAGCGCAATCGATAAGGCGATGCGCGAGTTGAAGCCACACGAGCGCGAAATGCTGCTGCGCTGGGTCATGGGCGAAAAGCCCCGTGATCTGGCACGGGACTACAACATGAAAGCACATTCGGTGTCGATGGTCTTGTTGCGGGCGAAGGATAAAATCGAGGCAAACCTGATGCTGGGTTTGCTCAAGCACAAGGATAACGGCGATGTCTAACGCATTCGAGAAGCTCAGAAAACAGGTGTTAACCGAAGTGCAGAAGGAACGCGCCCGCCAGCAGAGCGGTGAGATTGATCGCGCTCAATTGTTGGGCACGTTCCTGCAAGCCTGTCTGGGTAATCTGGGATATTCTCGTGACGATTTCGCGCAGAAACTGGACGTAGAGCCGGAATTTGCCGATGCACTCCTCGAAGGGCTGCTTCCCGCTTCAGAAATCAACGATTCACTACTTGAGGACATCGCCAGCGCGATTGACTATGAACCCAACCTGCTGAAGATTCTGCTTGGTCGCACCGTCAGTACATCAGTTTCGCCCAGTGCCAACGCCGCGAATAAGCGAGGATAGACAAAGCTCATTCCTCATCCCGTTCACCACCCAATTCCACAGATGTGCCCATTCCCGCCGCAATCGCCTTGTCGTAAACGTGCTGTGCGGCTGCCAAATCCTCGACACCTAAGCCCAACGACTTGAAAAGCGTGATCTCGTTATCTGCGCTGCGACCTTGTATCGTTCCAAGCAGAAGCTCGCCGATTTCGCCGAGAATGTGCTCGTCGCCAATCACGCCTTCGCCTTTGGGGATGAGAAAATCGCCTGCCTCGTTTAGCGCCGATTCGCGCCGATCTACAAACAACCGCGCTTTCACCACCGCCGCCGTATCCAGTTCGCGGGCAGACGGCACACTTGAACCCACCGCGTTAACGTGCGCTCCCGGCGCAATCCAGTCACCAAACACAACCGGCTCCCGCGCCGAAGTGGTCGTGCAGATAATCGACGCCCCTTCGACGGCTGCCTGTGCCGTGTCCACTGCTTCGATGGCAATACCATGCCGTCGTGACTCACGCTCGGCAAACTGTACCGCGTGTTCCCGATTGCGACTCCACACCCGCACCCGCCGAATCGGACGCGCCTGAATCATCGCTGCCAGATGTGTCTTCGCCTGTACGCCGCTGCCTACAATCGCCAGATCGTCGGCACCCTGCCGCGCCAGCAACCGCGTCGCTACCCCGCTGACGGCGGCGGTGCGAATCGCCGTGATCTCGCTGGCGTCCATGATGGCGAGTAGCTGTCCATGTTCGGTCTCGAACAGCAGCACCGCCCCCTGATGCGAGTCATACTGCGTGCCGTGATTGCCGGGAAATATCGTGATCACCTTCAGCCCCAGCGCCCTGATGTCACCTAGATAACTCGGCATCAAACCCAATGCGCCGACGCGCTCCGGCAACCACAGCACCGGACGCAGCGGCAGAATCGCATCTCCCCGCGCCAGCGTCTTGAGCGCATTCGCCATCACGTCCATACATTCATCCATCGGCAAAAGCTGGCGCACTTCAGCCTGATTGACAATCAATACTTTCATCGTGGTTTTCCTTGATGCAGCGCAATTCCCCTAAAGTGTGATCCATAAATCGGTTTTCCGTAAGGGTACTGTGTCTCTCATCATCAATGCTGAGAGCGGGCAAGCAGCGAACGGGGGAAGAAAAGATGAGTGTATCGGACAATTCCAAGCATGTGCATGATACGGGGCATCACGCCGACCACACGATGCATGACCATGCTGCCCACCAGATGCATACCGCACACAACGGACATGACGAACACGCTGGACATGGCGTGATGCACGAAGGACACGTCACGATGATGCGTAATCGCTTCTGGGTGACGCTTCCCCTCACGCTGATCGTCGTCGCCTATTCGCCGATGGTGCAGCAGTGGCTCGGCTTCCGAATGCCGGAGTTTCCCGGCAGCCAGTTTATCGCTCCGGTGTTGGGGACAATCATCTTTCTCTACGGCGGACTGCCATTTTTGAGCATGGCGCGGCAGGAACTGGCGCTGCGTTCCCCCGGTATGATGACGCTGATCTCGGTTGCTATCACCACCGCTTACGTGTACAGCCTCGCCGTGTTTCTGTTTCCCCCCGTCGATGCGACGGGAATGCCGATGCAGGCAATGGACTTCTTCTGGGAACTGGCAACCCTGATCACGATTATGCTGCTCGGACACTGGATTGAATTGCGCAGCGTCGGGCAGGCTCAGGGGGCATTGCGCGAACTGGCAAAACTGCTGCCGGATACCGCAGAACGCATTTTGCCATCGGGCGGAACTGAGACGGTGCCTGTGAGCCAACTCAAAGCCGGAGATCGCGTCCTCATTCGTCCCGGCGCAAGCATTCCGGCAGACGGCGTGGTGGTGGAAGGCGAAAGCGACCTCAACGAATCCATGATCACTGGCGAGAGCCGTCCGGTGCGCAAACGCGCGGGTGATGCCGTCATTGGTGGCACGGTCAATGCTTCCGGTTCGCTGCGGGTGGAAATCCAACAGGTGGGCGAGAATACAGCGCTGGCGGGCATTATGCGGCTGGTCGAAGAAGCGCAGAAAAGCCAGTCGCGGGCGCAAACGCTGGCGCAGCGTGCCGCCTTCTACCTGACCATCATCGCCATCGGCGCGGGCATTCTGACGCTGATCGGTTGGCTGATTTTCACCGGACAATTGTCGGATGCGGTGCGCAATACCGTGACTGTGCTGGTCATCGCCTGCCCTCACGCGCTTGGACTCGCCGTGCCGTTGGTGATCGCCATCTCCACCACGCTTTCGGCGCGGAACGGGTTGCTGGTTCGGCAGCGGCTTGCGCTTGAAAGCGCGAAAGACCTGAACTACATCATCTTCGATAAGACCGGAACGCTGACCAAAGGCGAGCAAGGCGTGGTAGACATCGTGACCACCGGAATCAGCCGGGATGAAGCGCTGCGCATTGCCGCCGGAGTCGAAGGCGACAGCGAGCACATGATCGCGGACGCGGTGCGCACATACGCTCGTGAGCAGCACATCCAACCTGCGCAGGTTCAAAACTTTGAGAGCCTTGCCGGGCGTGGCGTGCGGGCGGTGGTCGATGGCGTGACTTATGCGGTTGGCGGACCCCGATTGTTGGAACAGCAGGGATGGACGATGCCGGACGCGCTGCAACCTGCCAGAGAGAAAGCCGAAAAAGCGGGGCAATCGGTGATTTATCTGGCGAATGAGCAGGGCGTGATCGCGCTGTTCGCCATTGCCGACGTGATCCGCGAAGAGAGCCGTCAGGCAGTGCGCGAGTTGCACGCTCTTGGGCTGAAGGTGGCGATGCTGACCGGCGACAGCGAGGCGGTGGCACGGGCAGTGGCGCAGGAACTCGATATCGACACCTATTTCGCGCAGGTGCTTCCCGAACACAAAGCCGACAAAGTG
>DATGQJ010000131.1:0-5416 GCA_035304265.1 Oceanobacillus sp. | reverse complement strand
TGAGTGAAAGGAGACGCTCCAATTTGAAGTCGAACCGTAGTAATAGCCTCAGCCATTCTTAACCGTGCAAGGAGGTGAACGACTCCAACAACGTGAAGGTTCAACCCATAGATTGGCTTGTTTACCCTAAAAATGGAGATTGCACATGAAAAAGCGAAATATTCTCAGCCGCCGTGACCTTCTTAAAGCAGGTATGGTTGCAGGTGGTGGTCTTATCGGCGCAAACCTGATGTCGTTTATCCAGTACCGCCGCGCCCACGCGCAGGATCAGCCAATTCGTGCGGCGATGTCCAGCGCGGGTCTGGCTGGCACGTGGAACGCGCAGGGACAGGAAGCCGCGCTCTATTGGGCAGACCTGCTCGGCGTAGAAGTTACGTGGTTTGACGGCGAATTCGACCCCGCTGCCCAGCGTGCCAAATTTGACCAGATTGCTACCGAAGAATGGGATTTCGTTGCCGTGCAGCCGAACACGATTGGCGCACTGGTCGAGCCGATTCAAGCGCTGATCGATGCTGGTACGCCCGTTATCGGCATGGATACGTTGATCGCGCCGCTGGATGAATTGCAGGCAATGGGTGCGTTGGCTTTCATCGCCCCGGACAACGTCTTCATGGCGGCGTCGGTGATGAACGTCGTCGTGCAAAAGATGGGCGGCGCTGGCAAGATTCAGCACATCGGCGGGCAGCCGGGTCACACGGGCGCACAGGCGCGTGGACAGGGCTTCCTGAACATCGTCGCGCAGTACCCTGACATCGAAGTGGTGGACGATCAGCCTGCCGACTGGAACGTGGACACAGCGGCACAACTGACCGAAGCCGTTATCAACGGACATCCTGACCTCAAGGCGATTTTCGCCGACAACGACGACATGGCGCTTGCCGCTCGTCAGGTGGTCGAGAACGCCGGACTGGGTGATCAGGTCTTCGTCGGCGGCGTGGACGCGATGCCGCCCGCGCTCGAAGCGGTTGCAAATGGTCAGTTGGTGGCGACCTGCCGTAACCCATCCTGCCGTATTCACGGTTGGGCAGTGGTGCTCGGCGCATACGCCGCAACGGTTGGCTTGGAAGCCGCACGCGAAGAAGTGCCGTTCTTCATTCTGGCAGACGGTCCCGCAGTCACCGCCGACATCGACACCAATCCAGACTTCGCAGACGAACCGTGGAAACTCAGCAACTACGGCTTGAGTTCAATCCCCGGTCAGCTCTGGCTGGAATCGCAGTACCTTCTCTAAAGTGGGACGACGGACGGGGCAGGGCATCGCGCCTTGCCCCGCCATCGGTTTTGAAAAACCAGCGTCCCTTTCTATAATCTCTCGTCAAATTACGCTGAATAGACGCGATTTCGATGAATAACACTCCCATTATTGAACTGAAAAATATCTCCAAGCGTTTCCTCAGTTTACAGGCGCTCAATCACGTAGATTTCGATCTCCGCGAAGGTGAAACACACGCGCTGGTTGGAGAAAACGGCGCGGGTAAATCCACGCTGATGCGCATCCTTGCCGGAATCTATACCGAGTACGAAGGCGAATACAGACTGCGGGACAAGGTTGTGCATTTGCAATCCCCCGGTGACGCGCTGCATCGCGGTATCGGCATGATCCATCAGGAATTGAGCGTCATGCCCGAACTCTCGGTAGCCGAAAATCTGTTTCTGGGTCGCCAACTGCGCAACCGCTGGGGCATCGTCAACTCGAAGCAGATGAAAACCACCGCCTAGGAAGAACTGGCGAAACTGGGCTTTGAACATATCGACGTGCAAAAGCCCCTCGGCAACTATCCGCTGGGGACACAGCAGGTCGTTGAAGTGCTTCGCGTCATGCTTTCGGGAGCGCAGGTGCTGATCATGGACGAGCCAACCTCGGCGCTCTCCCCTGCCGAAGTGGAACGTCTGATTGAATTGATCGACAAGCTGCGCCAGACCAATCGCAGCATCATTTACATTTCACACTTTCTTGAAGAAGTCATGCGCGTGGCGGACCGCATCACCGTCTTGCGCGACGGACAGAAGGTTGCGACGCTCGATAAAACAGCAACCGATAAAAACGAACTCATTTCGCTCATCCTTGGTCACGCCGTCGATGAAACCCCGCCAGTCGTCGAACAACACTCCAACGGGCACGCCCTGTTGGAAGTGAACAACCTTACCGCCGATGTGTTCGAGAATGTCTCGCTGAAAGTCGGCAAAGGCGAAATCGTCGGCGTATACGGTGCGATTGGCGCAGGACATTTCGACCTCGCCCGCGCCATCTTCGGCATGTACCGTTACGACAGCGGCACAATCCGCGTCGATGAACACGTATTCCCACGCAATTTCAGCGCCAGCTACGCCATCAAACACGGGTTGGCTTACGCGACAGAATCGCGCCGCAAAAGCCTGTTCATGGATATTGCCATCTACCGAAACGTGATGATGCCGCACCTGAAAAACATCGGCATGATCCCCCGCCAACAGCAGGAATTGGAAGTCGCTCGTCCTGTGGTTGAACGGGTCAACGTACAGCCGTCCGATCCTCTCAATCCTGTGGGCAAACTGAGCGGCGGCAACCAGCAAAAAGTCGTGCTTGCCCGCTGGCTGGCGTACCCGCCTAAAGTCTTCGTCATGAGCGAACCCACGCGCGGCATGGACGTGGGTGCAAAGAGCGAAGTCATGAACATTCTGCGCGAATTTCGCAGTCAGGGCTACGGCGTTCTTGTCGTTTCCAGCGAACCGGAAACCGTGCTGGCAGTCTGCGACAGGATCATGGTGATGTCACGCGGGCGCGTCGTCGCCGAAATGCCCAACCAAAATTTGAATAAAGATGCACTAATGAGGCTTCTATGAGCACACAGACCGAAAATCCACAGATCGACGCGCCTGCGCTGCCGCCAATCCTCAAAGGCAGTGCCAACCGTCAGTGGTTAACCGCTTTAGCGCCGGTGTGGACGCTGATCGCGATGATCATCTTTTTCGCGCTTGCTTCGCCTACTTTTCTGCGCGGACCCAACCTGAACAACATTCTGGTGCAAATCTCAACGCTGGCGATTTTCGGCACGGGCATGACCTTCGTGCTGCTCACAGGCGAAATCGACCTGAGCATCGCCGCCATCGCGGGCTTATCGGGTATGATCGCGGCGTATCTATTCCACAATCTGGACGTTCAGGAACCAATCCCCCTGCTTGCCGGACTTGGCGCGGCAACCCTGCTCGGTTTCCTCAGCGGTATTGCCAGCACCCGCTTCCGCATTCCCACGTTCATGGCAACGCTGGCAATGTCCTACATCGCAGGCGGGTTGAACACTTATGTCAGTAAGGGACGCACGATCAGCAACCTTCCCGAAATCTCCAAATTTCTGGGCAGCGGCAGAATCCCCATCACCCTCGGTCCCATCGAAATCGAGATTCGCGTGATCATCATCGTCGCCGCCCTGTCGCTGCTGATCGGCTATCTCGTGCTGCGCTATACTCGCTTCGGACGCTACGTGTATATGACCGGCGCGAGCAAACCGGCGGCGCGGCTGGTCGGCGTCAACACTGATCGAATTCTGGTCTACGTGCTGACCTTTTCCGGTTTCATGTCAGGTCTGGCGGGCATCGTCAGCATGGGACGACTCGGCAGCGCCTACCCGGACGTGATTCCGAGCTATTTGATCGATACAATTGCAACCGTCGTACTCGGCGGCACGCTGCTCACGGGTGGTAAAGGCGGCATCCCTCAAACCGTCATCGGGCTGCTGCTTTACGGAACGCTGCGGAACGGGTTGGACAATATTCGACAAATCGATCCATTGTTGAAAGATTTTATTGTAGGTGTCGTATTGTTAGGCGCTCTGGTGATCAATCTCGTGTTCTCAGGGAGAGCGCCACGTGATAAAGTTGGATAGATGAACGTACTTGGAAAGCACTACCGGACCATCTGGCTCAAGCCGGATGATCCGGGCGTTGTACAAGCGATTGATCAGAGGCTTCTCCCCCATCAGTTCGTCGTCGTTGATCTGACCACGACGGAAGAAGTCGCCTTCGCCATCAAAGACATGCTCGTGCGTGGCGCTGGTTTGATTGGCGCGACAGCGGGCTACGGCATGTATATCGCCGCGCTCCATGCCCCGCGTCACAGCCGCAGCGCCTTTCTGGAAGCGGTACGCGCGGACGGCGACAAACTCAAGGCAACCCGTCCCACTGCGGTCAATCTGGAATGGGCGGTGGAGCGCCAGTGGACGGCGATCCAGCAAGGGCAGGACGTGGAAGACATGATCGAAATCGCCCTGCAAACCGCCAACGCCATTGCCGACGAAGACGCCGAGTATTGCAGGCGCATCGGCGAACATGGCGTCACCCTGATTGAAGCCATCAGCCGCCGCAAAAACGGCGAACCCGTCAACTTGCTCACCCATTGCAACGCCGGATGGCTGGCGTTCGTGGACTACGGATCGGCAACCGCGCCGATTTATGCCGCCTTTGATCGTGGCATCAAGATTCACGTGTGGGTGGATGAAACCCGCCCACGCAATCAGGGCGCACGACTCACCGCGTGGGAACTCGGTCAGCATGGCGTCCCGCACACCGTGATCGCCGATAACGCGGGTGGACACCTGATGCAGCACGGCTTGGTCGATCTGGTGATCGTCGGCAGTGACCGCACCACCTACACGGGCGACGTTGCCAACAAAATCGGCACGTACCTCAAGGCGCTGGCAGCGAAAGACAACGGCATCCCGTTTTACGCGGCGCTGCCCTCGTCCACCATCGACTGGAACATGCGCGACGGCGTGAAAGACATCCCCATCGAAGAACGCGATTCGGACGAAGTGCGCATGATTTCCGGCTTGCATAACGGCGAAAACGTCTCGGTGCTGCTGACGCCGGAAACCAGCCCCGCCGCCAACTATGGCTTCGATGTCACCCCCTCACGTCTGGTAACAGGTATCATCACTGAGCGCGGCATTTGCGAAGCGTCGGAACAGGGTATCCTCGCCCTGTACCCGGAGAAGAAGACATCATGACAACCTACCACGCCTTAGATGAAACCACCGTCGTTGATTACCTGCGCGGTCAATCTGCCACAAAAAACCTCTTCGATAACGACGCTCCGTTGCAGGCTGCCGAAGTCGGCGACGGCAATCTCAATCTGGTTTTCATCGTCAAAAACCAGCAGCAGCCCGAACAGGCAGTGATTGTCAAACAGGCGCTGCCGTTCTTGCGCGTTGCAGGCGATTCGTGGCCCCTCACCCGTGAGCGAATGCGCTTTGAATCGCAGGCGTTATTGCTCTACAACGAGCTTGCGCCCGGTCTCGCGCCCACCGTCCACCTCTATGACGATGAAATGTCGCTGGTGGTGATGGAGTATCTTGGGCAGCACGAAGTCATGCGTAAGCCGCTGGTCGCCAGAAAGCGTTTCCCGCACTTTGCCGATCAAATCTCTACCTTTCTCGCCAAC
>DATGQJ010000130.1:0-4261 GCA_035304265.1 Oceanobacillus sp. | reverse complement strand
GGATGAGGACGTGATTTCTACTCCTCACAGGGCGTGATGTGTTCGCGGATGATTTGCTCCAGCGTTGCCTCGTCCAGCTTGTTGAAGGCTAAATCTTCGGGATAGATCACCAGATTGGGACCCTGACCACACATGCTCAGGCATCGTGCCGTTTCCAACTTGATGCAGGGCGGGTACGTGCCGACGTTCAATTCGGTAATGAGGGGTTGCAGGGTTTTGTAGAGCTTGTCCGCGCGTCGCCCCAGATTACAGTATTCGCCCATACACAGGACGACGCGATGGCGAAAACGGGATTTGAATTCGGTCATTCATGCTTGCTTTGTTTTGATGCACACTATTAAAACCGATGTGTGGGATAAGGTAAACCACCAATGTCGGTTCAACTCCGCCTTCTTCCATGTACGAATTCCAATACTGCTGTACAAATAATCAGCCACAGCGCTCCCGCAGCGAACCCACCCAGTACGTCGCTCAAATAGTGAACTCCAAGAAAAAGTCGGCTCATCCCGATCAGCAACACCAACAGCACCGCCCCAAAGATTATCCAGATGCGCAGTCGAAGGTTGTTGGTGTTCGTCACCAGAAAGTATGCCAGCAGCCCGTAGACGATCAGCGATTGCATCGCATGACCACTGGGAAAGCTCGTATTCAACGCCGTTGTCAGCGGAATCTCGAACACAGGTCGGGGACGATCATAGAACGCCTTGAACGCATTCATGAGCAACTCGCCCGAAATCGTCGCGACCAGCCACAAGGTCGCATCCCACCACTGTCGTTGCCGGACGAAATACAGCGCCACCCCGATGATCACTATCCAGCCCACCGGATACCCCAGCCACGTAATCAGCGTGAATACCGCAATACTGAGCGGCGTCGCCGTTGCGTAAAGCTGAGTCGCCAATGCCTGATCGAATTCTACGATCCATGCATTCTCGGTGATGGCGGCTGCCAGTGTGGTAAACAACCACAGGCAGGCAAGCCCGACCACGAGAATCAGCGCTACACGTCCAAACCGCTTGATGAGCGTCAATATATCCATCCTCATCGGCAAAAGGCGTTACAGAATGGTAGAATCTTTTCTCAGAATGTGAAGGTCTAATCGGAGGTGCTACTATGGCACACACCAGACCGCAGTATCAACACTGGGAATCGGTTTTCACCACCGACAATGAGCCAATCGCGCACTTCATCGTTGGGAAGCTGCAAAATGAAGGCATCGAAGCGCGAATCCACAAAGAATCGGCTGGCAGCGCCTATGGCATCAACATTGGGCTGCTCGGCAAAGTGGATGTGCTGGTACGTTCAGAGGACGTTGACCGCGCCGTCGCCTTTCTGGAAACCGAGGACTATGAGGAGAACGAAGAAGAATAGTTCGCCGCCGCTTCCACCAAGTCCTCGCGTGTAACGATCTCACGCATGATCGTTATCCACTCGTAAACTGACGGGCTGGCATCCCGAATCGCCCGAATCGCCGGAGCAATCGGGTCATCTCCGGCAACGCCCGGTGTCCCCGCCTGATAACCGCCGTAGAAGGCGAACCATGCCTGATTCAGCTTGCGGATGAGGTAGCCATGTTCGACAAATAACTCCCGACGCTGCTCCATGTAGGCTTCCGCTTCCTCGATGCGTCCTTCCGCCAGCAGTGTGTCCACCGTCGTGCGGGTTTCGTGCATCTCTCGCCCGAAGTCGAAAGCATCTGGATCGGGTGTAGGCGTTGGCGCTGGCGTCTCGTCAGGATCGGGTGGCGGCGGTTCCGGCGGAACCAGATCGGGATAGTAGCGCATCAACACTAAGCGCCCGATCTCGCGTCCGAAAAGCTCCGACGTGGTTTCGTTGATGATGCGCGTCTCGCCGCTGATGTCGTAATTCAGTCCCAGCGGAAAGGCGAGTAGATAGTGATGCAGCCATTCATGGGCGAAGGTTTCCAACGCATACTGGATTGACGTGGTTTCGAGGATCATTGCCGGGTACAGCGCAATTCCGCCCAATGGCACAATCAGGGAAGAAACGTTGCGTTCCTGATCGATGCGATCTTCAAGTGCTGCCTGTGCATCAACTGGCATGGGATTAAGCGGCGTGCTAATCTCGAAGCGGATTTCGTCACGCGGCGAAATGACCAACATATTCGGCACGCGCGTGAAGTGCATCGAGATCGGCGGCAGAAGCTGACCGCCTACACCGAATCCCTGCTCGACGAGTACCGCCGCAACCTGCCCCTCTAGAATTGCTTCCACCAATGGTTGGCGATTTTCCAGATCAGCACGCAGCGCGTCACGCTGTGCTCGCACGTCGGCGGAAGCAGAAAAAGGATCGTCTATGGAGGGGTTCGCGTAAATTCTGCCGACTTCAGCTTCCAACGATTGAACAGTCGCAAGGTCGGTCATGTACTCACGGACGAACTGGGTGCGGCTCTGCTCGCTCATAAAGGGATGAACACCCCACAACGTCTGCTCGACTTTCACAACCATCGCCTCAATCATCCAGCCGACGTAATCGAACTGGTTGCCTTTTGCCAACACTGCAACCGCCATCCAATCTTCGCCAAACGGTGGTGACGAATACTGGAGCAAAAACGGGATGGTGAAGAATACGACAAGGCGGACGAGCCAGCGCAGCAGATGATAGAGCAGGCGTAGAAACGAGAGAAACAGCGAAACGAACACGCATTATCCTTTAAGTGATCCCTCACGATTAGATGTTAAAATAACCCGAATAGTCAAGTGTGAGGGATGATGCCTTACCTGATCGATGGACATAACCTTATCGGACAACTGCCGGATATTTCGCTGGACGACCCGGACGACGAGGCAAAGCTGGTACAGAAGTTGATCGCATTTACCGCGCGTACCGACAAACGCTGCGTAGTGGTGTTTGACAACGGGTTGCCCGGCGGACGCTCGCGGATGTCCACCGGACAGGTCGAGGTGGTGTTCGCCAACAATCGTTCCAATGCTGACCGAGTGATGATGGAGCGAATTCAAAAGGCGAAAGACCCCGGACAGTGGATCGTGGTTTCAAACGATAATGCCGTCCTGTTCGCCGCGAAACAGCGCAGAATGAAGGCGTTGAAAAGCGTCGAGTTCGTGCCGATGATCAATCCCCCACCCAAGCCGCGCCGTAAGGAAGAAGATCGACCAGCCGACATCCATTTGTCGCCCGACGAAGTGGAAGCTTGGCTGAAGATTTTCGAGAAGAAGCAGTAGTCGGCTTTCATTCTCGCCCGATCTTGTGCCTCGCGGAGGCTTCACTATGTCGAACAAGTACGCCCATTTACGCCAGAAAGCCATCGAACTTCGCACCCAGCACCAGATGTCACTGGACGAGATCGTGGAACGCCTGCAACTCCCAAGAGGCACGATTTATTACTGGATCAAGGACATTCCGATTCCGCGACGCCGCCCTGAGCAGAATTACGCGCAGCAAATCGGCACGAAGGCAATGCAGGCGAAATTCGCGGCGTTGCGCCAGCAGGCTTACGAACAGGGTTGTGCCGAAGCGCCGGAATTCATGCAAGACCCGACGTTTCGGGATTTCGTCGTGTTGTATATGGCGGAGGGATTTAAGCGACGGCGCAATGATGTCGCTTTTGTAAATTCCGATCCTCAAATGGTGGTGCTTGCTCATCGTTGGTTGAAGCGGTTCGCGAGAAATCCAATACGTTACAAGCTGCAATACCATGCTGATCATGATGTTGAGGAACTGAAGCAGTATTGGGGGAATAAACTGGATATCGATCCTGAACTTATACGCCCTCTAAGGAAATCGAATAGCAATCAGTTGTCAAAGCGGCAATTTCGATCAGTTTATGGTTTGCTGACGATAGAAATGGGAGACACTTATTTGCGTGCTCGGCTAGAAGCATGGATGGACTTTGTAAAATCCCAGTGGTAGAATAGGTGGGTATTCGGGGCGTAGCGCAGATGGTAGCGCGCGGCAATTGGGGTGCTGAGGTCGTGGGTTCGAATCCCGCCGCCCCGACTTGACAACATCTGCTATAATAGTTGCTGTACGCGGGTATGGTGTAGCGGTAACACGAGACCCTTCCAAGGTCCAGATGTGGGTTCGACTCCCACTACCCGCTCAAGAAAAACCACAGTTTGAACTGTGGTTTTTTGTTGTTTACGCCATAGGAGTATCTTTTACAGGTGGTGTCTTCTTTCTGCGGAGACTCTTTTCGTATTCTAGCGATGCTTCGTATGCGTTCAGATCAAGCGTTGCCATGTTGAGATGCGGGCTGTGTAGCTCCGCGTGGCAATTCAGG
>DATGQJ010000129.1:0-6488 GCA_035304265.1 Oceanobacillus sp. | reverse complement strand
AATCGACCAACCGCGTGCCGGTATTCATGATCGCTTGATAGGGATCGGCTTCTTCGATGTTGATGTGAAAAGCGTCGAGGCACACGCCGACGTTATCCAACCCCACGTCGTCGGCAAGACGCAGCGCCTGATCGTGGCGGTTGAGGAAGTTGGTCTCGAAGCGGTTCAACGGCTCCAATCCGATGCGGATATTTTTCTTCCGTGCGTATTCGCCCGCCGCGCGGCAGCCCTCAACTGCCCACTGCCACTCGGTTTCAGGGTCTGCCATGGCGACGATCTTGCCAACTTCGCTCGGCACCAGCGTGAGCAGGCTGCCGCCCAACTCTGCCACCAGATCGATACACTCTTTGACGTATTGCAGGGTCATCTCGCGGAAGTACGGATCGGCGTGAATCAGGTCGCGTCCGGCAACCATGATCGTGACCGAGCCGTAGCATTCCAGCTTGTACTTGTCCAGCAGCTGGCGAACTTCCTTCACGTCGTATTTGCGCGGCTCGCCCATGATCTCGATGCCGTCATAGCCGAGACGATGCAGCCGTTCCAGCGTGACTTCGATAGGTTCCGGGCGCATCCAGTTATGCATACCAATTTTCATTTTTCGTTCTCCTCTGCGTAAGCATTCATTTCAATAACAGCCGCCGTGTCTTCCACAACGACTCGATCACCCTAATTTCAGCGCTTTAAATGATTCGATCTGTGCTTTTATTGCCCGTTCGGTGGGCAGGCGTTCGGCGCTCGATGCGCCGTAAAATCCGGCGATTCCGGGCATTTTCGCCAGCGCCGCCCCCACGTTTTCCGGCTCGTCGAAAGGTCCGCCATGACAGATCACCAGCGCGTCTTTCTTGAGCTTCCAGATCGCGTCGGCAATCGTCATCACGGTATTGACCGCCTCGTCCAGATCGTAGGCAACTGCCGCGCCGATGCTGCCCGCCGTCGTCAGCCCGACGTGACACACAAACAAGTCCGCCCCCGCCTTGACCATCTCCGTCGCTTCGTCCGTGTTAAAGACGTAGGGCGAGGTGAACAAATCCATCTCGTGAGCGAGGCGGATCATCTCCACTTCTTTGTCGTAGCCAAGTCCGGTTGCTTCCATGTTGGCACGCATCACGCCGTCGAACAGCCCCACCGTCGGAAAGTTCTGTACACCGGAAAAACCCGCTTCTTTCACCTGCTTGAGAAATACCGGCATCAACTTGAAGGGATCAGTCCCGTTAACGCCCGCCAGCACCGGCGTATTTTTGACGACGGGCAGCACTTCCCCCGCCATCTCCATCACAATCGCGTTGGCGTCTCCGTAGGCGAACAATCCGGCAAGCGAACTGCGCCCCGCCATGCGATAGCGCCCGGAGTTATAGATGATGATGATGTCCGCGCCGCCCGCTTCAGCGAACTTCGCCGAAATGCCCGTCCCCGCGCCCGTGCCGATGATCGGCTTTCCGGCGCTGACCTGCGCGTGCAGGCGTCTTAGAATTTCTTCGCGTGAAATTGCCACGTAACCCCTCGATTTCGTATTTGTGCAGGGACAGGATGATGGTCACAAAACAAGGCGGAGAGAACCTCACCCCCGCCTCGCTTCGGTCGACTCCCCCTCTCCACTGAGTGGAGAGGGGGTTGGGGGGTGAGGTTTACCCCATCCTCATTTGTAAATCTGCATCATCCTATCCGCTGTAATCCCTCACCCCACCTCACCGACGCCCAACATCTCCAACAATGCCCGCGCCGTCGCTTCAGCAAACGCAGGGTCGTTGATGTCGGTTTCCATCTCGACCACCGGAATGTTGTCACGCAGATTCGCCTTGAGATTGCTCACGAATGCGTCCATCGCTTCCGGCGAATAAAACGGCTTGCCCTCTAGGTCGATTTCCGAAACACCCTTCAACGGAATGTAGACGGCGACGGGTCCGGTAGCGGCGTTGAGCTTTTCGGCAAAAATCCTGCCGATCAATCCGGTTTCTTCCGGCATGGTACGCATCAGCGTGACGTTGGGATTCCATTCGTAGAAGAGGCGATCTTTGTAGCGTTCCGGCACGGTGTTCCGCGCCCAGAAATTGCACATATCAATGCACCCCGGCACAACCACCTGCGGAATGCCGACGCGCCCCGCCGCTTCCAACCGTGACGACCCCGCGCTGAGGACACCGCCGCATACTTCGTCCGCCCATTCGGTGGTGGTCATATCGAGCACGCCCGCGATGTACCGCTGGTCAATCAGGCTTTCCATCGTGCGCCCGCCCGCGCCCGTCGCGTGAAACACCAGCACTTCAAAACCCGCCGCTTCCAACAGGTCCTTTGCATGATTGACCGCGCGGGTGGTGTTGCCAAACATGGTCGCAGCAATCAGGGGTTTGTCCTCGCCCTGTTCAACCTCACCTGTCGCCATCCCACAGATCGCGCCCGCTGCGTTGGTGTAAATCTGGCGACTGATGCGGTTGACGCCCGCCACGTCGATCACCGATGGCATGATGGTGATGTCGCTCGTGCCGACGAATCCGCTGATGTCACCAGACGCCATGGTAGAAACCATCAACTTCGGGAAGCCAACCGGCAGGGCACGCATGGCAGTGGTGGCAACCGACGTTCCCCCGCCGCCGCCCATGCCGATCACGCCGTCGATCTTGCCTTCCGCCTGCAAGCCTTTGAGGATTTCCGCCGCGCCCTGTCCCATAATTTCCATCGCTTCGCCGCGATCCTGCCGCGCCGTGAGGTCACTCAACGACGAACCACCCGCGCTGGCAACCTGATCACGTGAGATTTCGGGCAGGAACGCAGGCTGACCAAGCACGCCGGTATCAATCACCAGCGCCTTGCAACCACGCTTCTCAATCTCACGCTTGAGGAAGGCGAAATCGTCCCCTTTGGTATCCAACGCGCCGATGATGGCGATGGTCTTGGGCATAGCCGCTTAATCTCCACCCGCGCTTGCCGCCGCTGGCTCATAAACCGTTTCGGGCGCTGTTTTTCGTCCGCCTGCTAACTCGCGCACGACCATGTAAACCGCCGCCGCCGGAAACAGGTTAAACACCACCAGAAACGGCATCTCGACGGACGTGAACTGCTGCTCTGCTTCTGCCGCGACTTCCGCCTGTCGTTCTTCGTTGTAGGAATTCCACACGCGCTCGCGCAAGCCATAGGGCGGCTGCGGTGCGTTTGCCGAAATCGCCGCAAGCGTGAGTGTGACCAGCACCAGCAGCCCACCCGCCAAACCGATGACGTGCTGTGCTGTCGTCAGGCGTGGAATAGTTGCGTCGTAATCGGTGCGCGGCGGCACGACGTGACTCCACAGGATGAACGCCAGCGTCGAGCCAAGCAACAGGAGAAACCCGTAACGATAGGGCACGAGGTTCCAGGGGTTGAACAGGCAAATCACCCCGAAAATGATCCCGCCGATGATGACGTACTCCATCCCCTTATAGGTGCGTCCGGGGATTTTGCCGTTGAAGCGCAGCGCCACCAGCACGATCAACAAAATGAACAGCAGCAGAATGCCGACGAACGCCGCGAAAAACGGAATCGCGTGGAAAAGCACGCCATTGCGCACCTGTTCCGAGACCAGCGACGGCGCGACGTTGGCAAAACCATAGGCGAACAAAAACAGCAGAATTGCGATTCCGCCCAGCCACTTTATCGGTGTGAAATATCGAGACATTCACAGTTCTCCAAAATTCGACTTGTAGGGACGTGCGCTCGCTTGCCCTACGCCGCCAACAACCCTTTCAGGAAATTCAGCCCGTTTTGCGCCAGCGCGTCCTGACTTGCCTCAAACGGACGCCAGATGGCGGCAGCACGGGCAATCGACTTCACCTTGTTGGTAAACGACTCGATCACGACGGGTCCGTCATAGTCGATGTCGCGCAGCGCCTGTTTCACATCGTTCCACGTCACGTTGCCGCTGCCCGGTGCGCCTCTATCGTTTTCGCAGGCGTGGAAATGGCACAGGCGCGACCCCACCGCGCGAATAGCGTTGCCCAACGATTTCTCTTCGATGTTCATATGGAAGGTATCGAGCATGATCTTGCAGGCGGGATGATCGACGCGATCAATCACCTCAATCGCCTGCGAAGCCAGATTGATGAAACTAGTCTCAAAGCGATTCAGAGGTTCGATGCCAAGCACCACTCCGTGATCGCCCGCGTACTGCGCCAGTTCACGCAGATTCTTCACCAGCGTGTCTACATCTCTGGCGCGTTCGTCGGGGGTTTGCTGCCACACCCGCCCCACCGCCGAGTAAATGGGACCGACCAGATTGGTCGCGCCCAATGTCTGCGCGGCGTCCACGCATCCACGAATGTAGTCCATGCCATTTTGCTGAATGGTGGTGTCAGGGTGGATCAGGTCACGATCCGGCGACATGGCGGCACAGGCGCTCACCCCTAAATCGTGATCGCGGATGATCTTCGCGCCTTCGGCAAAATCGAGGTCGTTCAGGCTTTCAAACGGCACTTCGATCCAGTCGAAGCCGATTGATTTCACCACCGGCGCGAGTTTCTTCAGTTCCTCAGTGGTGAGTGGCGAAACCCACACCCACGTGTTCACGCCAAATCGCATTTTTGAGTGCTCCCAACAGAATGCTATTTTTAAAAATCAGAATTCTTCACCCCTCACCCCGACGCTCCGCGTCGCTCCCTCTCCATTCACGTAGGAGAGGGCAGTAGACCTTTGGCTTTCCCCTTCTCCCCAGCGAAGCTGGGACGCCCGCTTTGCGTGGGAGAAGGGGTCAGGGGATGAGGGGTTTCTCTCCCATCTATTTTTGGGGGATGTAGGGGCAGGCGTTCCCGCCCACCCCTACAAAACCACGGTCACCCTATCTTCCGCTAAATCTCGATCCGTCCCCCATCCACAGCAAAGAAATGCAGTCGTTCGCGCACGATGTCGAACCTTACGTCGGTATCCACGCCGTAAGGCACAGTGCCGGGAACGACGCTCAACAACACCTGCTCACCCGAACGCACGTGAACAATCGTCTCTACTCCCAACGGCTCGGTGAGCGTGACCTTTCCGGCAAACGCGCCTTCACCGCTCAAGCGAATGTCTTCCGGGCGAATGCCAAGCAGGAAATGTTCGGGCAAATTGCCCTGATGCCCGTTCAGGCGAATGTCGCTTTTCTCTACGCCGAAGGTATTGCCGTCTCGTTTCGCTTGCAGCAGATTGATGCGCGGTGTTCCCACTAACTGCGCTACGACTGTCGTCGCCGGAGTATCGTAAATCTCCGTCGGCGTGCCGATTTGCAGAATCCGCCCATGATCCAGCACGCCGATGCGATCCGCCATTGTCAGCGCCTCGATCTGGTCGTGGGTGACAAAGAGCGTGGTGCTGTGTTGGGTTTTCTGCAAATGTTTGAGTTCCACGCGCAGCGCCTCGCGCAGTTTAGCGTCGAGGTTAGAAAGCGGCTCATCCATCAGGAAGATGCGCGGCTCACGGACGATGGCACGTCCAATCGAAACACGCTGCATTTCGCCGCCGGAAAGTTTCGCCGTCTTACGTTCCAGCAAATGAGTAATGCGCAGTTTTTCCGCCGCCGTCGTCACCCGCCGCTTGATTTCGTCTTCGGGCAACTGCCGCATCGGAGAGCGCAGCGGGAAGGCGAGGTTGTCGTACACGCTCATATTGGGGTAAAGCGAATACTGCTGGAACACGAAGGCGATGTCGCGGTCAGCGGGCATGTAGCCATCGACCAGCGTATCGTCAAAATAAACGTGTCCCTCGTCCTGCTTTTCCAACCCCGCGATCACGCGAAGAGTCGTGGTCTTGCCCGCGCCCGTCGGTCCCAGCAGCACAAAAAATTCACCGTCTTTGATGGACATGGACACGTTATCGAGCGCGGTCACGTCCCGGAAGCGCTTGGTCACATTTTCGAGGCGAACGTCGCTCATGAATGCTTCTCCGCTTTGCGCAGCGCCACTTCCGTTTCAGGATGGAAGAAGCGCACCATGTTCGGGTCAAGGTCGAAGCGCAAATTTTCGCCAATCTGGTAGTTCGTTTCGCGCCCACTGCGCACGTGTACGATTTGATCTTTCGACAGTTCGACGTGCAGCATACTGTAGCCGCCGTGTAGATCGTTGGCGTAAGTCGTTCCGGCGATTTTGCCCTCTGGATGGACTCGCGCCGCTTCTGGACGGAAACCCAGAATCACTTTTCCTTCCGAATTCAGTGAACCACCCAACGCTTCGCGCCAGCCTTCGTCCACTTCAAACTGGCTGCCATTGACGTACACGACGCCATCGGCATAACGCGCAGGGACAAGGTTCATGCCCGGACTGCCAATGAACCGCGCCACGAAGATGTTTGCCGGATCGTGATAAACCTCGAACGGTGTTGCTGCCTGCTGCACCACCGCGTCCGACATGACCACGATGCGATCTCCCATCGCCATCGCTTCGATCTGGTCATGGGTCACGTATACTGTTGTCGCGTGCTGGTCGATGTGCAGCCGCTTGATCTCGGCACGCATGATGTCGCGGAATTCCGCGTCCAATGCTCCAAGCGGCTCG
>DATGQJ010000128.1:0-4680 GCA_035304265.1 Oceanobacillus sp. | reverse complement strand
GTCACCAGCACCATATCCTGTCCGGCGCGGGCGTTGAGGGTGAAACGCTCTTCTCCATTGATGCGCCGCCCGCCGTCCAGCACGATACAGCTTTCGCCCAGCGTGCAGCCAATGTAGGGAAACTGATACACTTCGGTAGGGAAGCCCCCCGGCGGCTCGTCGTTGCGCCACTGGTAATCGTGAACACGCTCCGAGTACACGTCCGCCACGTCGATTTCGTCCTGAATCTGCATTCCTTCCAGATAGTCAGTCACCAGCGGCAGCATAATCGGATCGTAAGCGCGATCCGCCGCTTCCCAGCGAGGACGGTAAATGCCCTGCGTCGGCGCAGCAAGCGCGACGTTGTACTGCGGATCGAGTTCGACGGTGTAAGTCGCCAGCGCTTTGGCGTACAAATCAGTGGATTCGAGATAGCCCAAGCCGTAGCCATGCCCCTCACCATACGACGCGATGTAATCGGGACGTTCGCGTTCCAGAAATTCCGCGACAGAACCGGGACCGTTGCGCCATGCTTCAGCAGCGCCGGGGGTGGTCAAGCCTACGATGTCGATGGTGGTGCGCTCGCCAATGTAACGCAGCGATCCGGTGTCATGCACCGCCACAGTCGCACCGGACGGCGTATTCTCGCGCAGCCAGTTTGCCATTTGCAGCGGCTGGGAAGCGATATAGCCGACGTTGAGGGCATAGTAGCGCAGGAAGTCGCCCAAACTCACGACGGACGGCACCATTACAAGGATCAGAAGTGCGGTCATCAGGCGTTTCCAGTTGCGCGATTGCCAGCGTGTCATGGTCAAACTGGGAAGCAGCAGCGGAAAAATCAGGGCGATGTAGGGCATCTGGTAACGTTTGAAATGCCAGAATGCCGTATCGAGCGTGCTGATCGCCAGCGTGCCCAGCAGTAGGGTTACGCCGATCACGATAGTCAATGCACGAGTTTCCCGTCTGTCGAACAGCGCATCGTACCCGAACCCTGCCAGCACCATGGTCGCCGCGCCAACCGTCACGGGTGAATTGGACGTGTTGAAAAATCCCCACCACATCTGCCAGAAGTTGTCCCAGATACGCCCGCTCACTATTGCCGGATCGAACGGAACCATGCCCAACAATGACTTCGCTGCATTGCCTGACGCGACGGGTGATCCGGTCAGGATGAGGTTGATCAATGGCTGCAAGCCAATCGCCACGATGGGGATGAGCAAGCACAACCACGCCCAACCGGGACGAAGATAGGACATATTATGGGGAGACGCTTCTGCCGGATTTGTCGGGTTGTGTAAGGGCGTCGCCCCTACGTTCGCAGTTGAAAGAGGGGATTCAGGAACGCTATTTGCTTTCTCTACGAATGAATCTTGTCGGAGAGGGCGGCGGGGGAGATGTTGACGTTCCCGCCACACCGTCGCGCCAAGCGCAAGCAGCGCCAGAATCGCGCCTTCGGGACGGATGAGGGCAATCAGAGTTGCACCCGCAATCGTCCCCCAATAGCTTCTTGTTGCCAGCGCATAGACCGTGTACAGCGTGAGTAGAATCACCAGTCCGGTTTCCATGCCACTCATGAAGTGCCATGTGATCGCGCCGTTGAGTTCAAAGCCGATAGTGACCACTGCCGCCAGCCATACCGGTGCGTTGTACAGCAGCCCGAAGCGAAAGATGATCCACGCGGACAGCGCCAGAGCCACCGCGCCGACCATCATCGCCCACATGCCGAGATTTAGCCCTTTGAAGCCCAAAACATATCCAACTGCCAGCACGTAGGGATACAGGAAACTGGTTGCGCCGCTGGTGGGGGGTAAGTCGGCGTTATACTGGTAAGGATGTCCTTCTGCCAGCACCCGCGCATACTGAAAGTGAATGTAGGCGTCGTCTAGCGGCATGACGGGCTGCCCGCCGCCCGCCGCAAAACTCGACGCGGTGTAGGCGACGAAAACTAAGCCGGATAGCAGGCAAATCAGCCCCCAGATAAACAACAGGCGTCCCCGCGAGACGCCCGCCGTTATGTTTGCATTTTGCATTCTGTACTCACGATTGTGCGGAAGTCCACAATGTGAGGCTATTGTAGCGCATGTTCACTGTATCCTCTATCGCCTGCCGATTGGTGTGCGCCCAACCAAGAAAATCACCATCGATCTCTACGACCGCGCGGACTTCTTCACTGCCGTCCACGGCTACAGTGAAAATCTGACTGTTCTCCGAGAATACCAGATACGATCCATCTGGTGTCCAGGTGATGCGGTATGGAAGGAATTCTGTAGGTATCGAAGTGACCAGTCCACCCGTGATTAGGTCAAAAATGTGCAAGCTACTTTCTTGATCATTTAAGTGAACAGGAATCACGACGTGGGTGTTATCGGGTGACACTACCAGAGGTTCTGTTGCATCTTCTATGACGTTGGAAAAGCGCTCCTCACCAGTCAAGAGATCAATTGCCCGCAGGACGGTATTGTCCCTTTCATCACGGTTCGTAACCAGTGCTACGGTATCGTCAAGAAATTGCCAGATACGGAATGGCGACGCTTCGTATTCCGGCATTTCAAACTTTTCACCTGTATCAACGTTGACGCTCATCAATCGCCCGGTTGTATAGCGATAACCCTCATCATTTCTTATAACGACCAGTTCTCTGCTATTGGGGAGCCATCCAATCAGGAGTTCATAGTGAGGATAACCGGTGTCCGCAAACACTGGATGCGGCGACTCCACAGCGCTCGTCGATGTCGTATAGACATTTCCAAGACCGCAGCGTGAACACCATTCGGCGAAATAGGCAAGGGTAGTGCCGTCAGACGACCATAGGGGCGGGTACAAGAACGGAGAGGGTTGGGCAGGGGTGACGTGAGTCACCGCATCTGTTGTCGCATCAATGAACGTAAACTGGGGTTCGCCAGTCGATTCGTTCTGGTTAACCACGACGACATGTGTGCCGTCAGGCGACCACGATGGCGCTATTGCGCTTTTACCTGACGAATTACCCACCAGGTAAGCATTGGTTGCTACTGCTTTTGACTCTTCTCCAAAAACATCTCGAACATAGAAGGTGACTTCGCTTGGATTGTACAGATACTCAGATAATGCGACCCTCGCTGGCATCATGGTGAAGTAAGCGAGTTTGTCGCCTGTCGGTGATAGGTTGAATTCCGCAAAGTACGTGTCTACGGTGAACAGTGCTTCCAGGCTACCGGTATCAATATCGAGTGCTGAAATGGTGGTTTCAAGGGCATCAAAGTCATGGGTGGCAATCAGGAGAAGCTGCGGAGTATTGTCCTGCCCTGCGGCAGGCACAAACGTCAAGACGATGAACAATCCAACGAGCAAGGTGCGTTTGAACACGTCCTGTCACTTTCTGAGCTGCTTGTCAGGCGCTCAACTAGGTGTTGTGTGTCAGGGGCAACGCAGATATATTTTGCTTTCAAGATTATTTATACACCCAATTGGGTATCGACGGTTCAATCAATGGCAGAAATCCTCAAACTCCGCTGTTCCCTTTGCGAGCGCGAGTACACCCCCGATCAAGTGCAATATACCTGTCCGGTCTGCGGGCAGGTGGGTACGCTGGATGTGCTCTACAATTATGCGGCGCTGCGTCAATCGCTTGACCGTGACGCCTACGGTTCACGCACTGAGCCGAGCATGTGGCGCTACCGTGAACTGCTGCCGATTTCGCCCGACGCCGTGCTAACGCCGCTGACAGTGGGCATGACACCAATTTACCCCGCGCCACGTATAGGAGAATCACTGGGCATCCAACAGGTGTGGGTGAAAGACGACGGCAGAAACCCCACCGGATCGCTCAAAGATAGAGCAAGTGCGTTGGTCGTGGCGCGGGCGATGCAAGCAAAGGTCGAGATCGTCAGCACCGCCAGCACCGGCAATGCGGCGGCAGCGCTGGCGGGCATTGGCGCATCGGTTGGCATGAAAATCGTGATTTTTGTGCCAGCAACAGCCCCAGAAGCCAAGATCGCGCAACTACTTATATATGGCGCGACAGTGCTGTTGGTCGAAGCCTCATACGATGTGGCGTTCGATCTGTGTTTTGACATCTGCCAGTCGGAAGGCTGGTACTGCCGCAACACCGGCATCAATCCATTCACCACCGAAGGCAAGAAAACCGTCGCCTTCGAGATTGCCGAGCAAATGGGGTGGGATGTGCCGGATGTGGTGGTGGTCAGCGTCGGCGACGGCAACATCATCGCCGGAGTGCATAAGGGGTTCTGGGATTTGCTGCAACTGGGCTGGATTAAACGGATTCCGCGCTTGATCGGTGTACAAGCAGAAGGAAGTTCACCGCTTGTCAGCGCGTGGGAGTCCGGCATATCCGCCAGCGAGATGCAGCCCGTCGAAGCGCATACGGTAGCGGACAGCATTTCCGCGGGAGTGCCGCGTGACCGGGCAAAGGCGCTGCGGGCGGTTCGACAGACCGATGGAGCATTCGTCGCCGTCTCCGACGAGGCAATTCTCCAGAGCATTCCCACCCTTGCGCGGCTGACTGGCGTCTTTGCTGAACCAGCGGCGGCGGCAGTTTACGCGGGAGCGCAACGTGCTGTATCATTGGGGTATATCCAACCCGATGAACGTGTGGCGCTGCTGCTTACGGGGAACGGCTTGAAAGATGTCAAAAGCGCCCAGCAGTCTGTCGGGGGTGGTGTGCGCGTGCCGCCCGATCTTGCCGCGATCCGACGCGCGTTA
>DATGQJ010000127.1:0-2954 GCA_035304265.1 Oceanobacillus sp. | reverse complement strand
AGGAGCTTTATCCCACTTTTGGCAAAACGTGGTGGATGCAGCGCCGTCCTTTTCGCTTTCAAGTGTGGGCAGAATATGACTGGCTGCTGCCGCCGCTGTTGACGCTCGAATACGTCCCAGACGATGATGAAACCGACGCCGTCAAGCTGACCATCAAAGACCCGGTGAAGCGGGCAAAAGTCGCAAAACTTGAATATGGCGATCTGGTTGCCGTCGAAAACTTCATCGTCCAGCGGGTATACCGCGACAAAAACGTCATCCAGCTTGCCATCGGCAAAGGCACGGAAGCCGCCCGCCGCGCTTACAAAATCGAGGTGCGAGGACTCAATCTGGCGCAGGACGCTTTCTATCGCGGCGAGGTTATGGAGCGTTTGGTCGGGCGTGTGTGGAAAACCCGCGCTGAGATTTTACAGATCGCCACTCACGCGCTCGAACCTGATTTCGACATGCGTGCCGAGATGATTCCGGGCTTTGGCAGACCGGAAAAGCTACCTAATCCCATCATCGCCTACGACGCCCTGATGGATCGCTACGTCAACGGCTCGCTCAGCAAGATTCACGGCGATTTGCATCTCGGCAATATCCTGATGGGACCCAACCGAAGCCCGTTCCTGATTGACTTCGCACAGACCCGCGACGGTCACACACTGTTCGACTGGGCGTGCCTCGAAGTGAGTTTGCTCAACGATGTAGTCGTGCCGCTGATGGGCGAAAGCTGGGACGCTGCACGACAGGTCATGCCTGTCGTCGCCGCTTTGTTGCAACATCAGATTCCACCGGGAACACACGCCATGTTGGTGGAATCCATGCGCCCGCTGCTGCTACTGCGCGAGATTGTAGAAGAGTGTTTATCCGCGCCCGATCACTGGTCGGAATACTTCGTCGCGCTGGCGATGTGCGCCCTACGAGCGGTGACGTGGGATACCATGTCTATCGGTGGGCGCAGGCTGATGTTCTTACTCTCCGCCTACGCCATTTCCGAACTGCGCTCGCATCTCCGGCAGTCCGGCTCGCTGGATACCATGACTACCGACGACACCGACGCAACCGATTTTTGAAATGAAGCGGTCAGCCATCAGCGCCTTTGCTGATGGCTTCTCGTATCCATAATCAGTCGATGTGAGTCATCACCGTTTGTGCGAACTCGGTTGTGCTTACGAAGTTGCCACCACGCGGAGCGATGTCGGCAGTGTACGCGCCAGAGCCAAGCGTCTGCTCCACCGCCCGCTCGACAGCTTGCGCTTCCGCTTCTAATCCGAGACTGTAGCGCAGCAGCATTGCCGCACTCAGGATTGCGCCCGTCGGGTTCGCCTTGCCCTGTCCGGCAATATCAGGCGCAGAGCCATGCACCGGCTCGTATAAGCCCATGGTTCCCGCCCCAAGTGACGCCGACGGCAGCATTCCGAGCGATCCCGCCAGCACCGACGCCTCGTCGCTCAGAATATCACCAAAGATGTTACTGGCGACGATCACATCGAAACTCGCTGGACGGGTGATCAAGTGCATAGTGCAGGCGTCAACCAGAACGTGTTCCAGCGCAACGTCGGCATAGTCCTCATGCACCTCCACCACCGTGCGCCGCCACAACCGCATCGACGCCATCACGTTCGCCTTATCGACGGACGTGAGTTTCTTGCGCCGCCCCTGTGCTGCACGGAAAGCGACGTGCGCCACCCGCGCCACCTCGCCAACAGTGTAGAGTTCGGTATCGTAAGCCGAGTCGCCATCGCCCTGTTCCTGCCTCGGTCCAAAGTAGATGCCGCCCGTGAGTTCGCGCACGAACAGCATGTCTACCCCGTCGAGCAGTTCAGCACGTAACGGCGTGTGCTGTGCCAGCGCCGGATACGCCTTCACCGGACGCAGGTTGGCGAACAACTCGAAATGCTTGCGGATTTTGAGTAACCCTTGTTCCGGGCGCACAGGCGCGGTGGGGTTGTCCCACTTCGGTCCGCCGACTGCGCCAAGCAGAATCGCGTTCGTGCCCTCGCACATCCGCAGGGTTTCGTCGGGCAGTGCGCTGCCCGTCTGGTCGATGGCGATCCCGCCGATCAAGCCCTCTTCAAATGTAAATTCGTGTCCGAACTTTCCGGCGACCTTCTGCAAAACGGCAATTGCCTGACCCGTCACTTCGGGTCCAATCCCGTCACCGGGTAAAACTGCAATCTTTGCCTTCATAGACTCTTTGCGCCCTTTGCGTATTGGCGGTTAAATCTGTTCCAGATTAGCAACTGTGCGCTCATTCTGCACGTTGCCAGTATTCAGCGTACCCGAAGGCTCGAACAACATCACGTGACATTCTTCCTCGGCAACAGGTAAATGCTCCACACCGCGCGGCACGATGATGAATTCGCCTTCGTCCAGCCACACGTCCTTGTCGCGGAACTTGAGCAGCAATCGCCCCTTTACCACGAGGAACATCTCGTCCTCGTTTTCGTGATGATGCCAGACGAATTCGCCCTTCAGCTTCGCCAGCTTGACGTGCATCCCCTGTACTTCCCCGACGATTTTGGGACTCCAGTGTTCGCTGAACAGGCTGAATTTCTCGGCGATATTCACCTTTTCCATAACATATCCCCCTCAAGCGTTACGCTCACCGGACAGTGATCGGAGAACCCGATTTCTGTGTGTATCTTTGAGTCCACGATAGACGGACACAGCGCCTCACTCACGAAGATATAGTCCAGACGCCATGTGGGTTTGGGCTGCTTCCACGTGTACGCCTCAACTTCCGGGTAACGCCAGCGAAACGCATCCACAAACCGGCACGCAAGCAGATCATCCACCCACGCGGTTTCTGCGTTAAGCAGGCTCACGTGCCGCTTTCGTGCCTGCGGCGGCTGAATATCAAGGTGCTGCTGGTGCGCGATGTTGAAATCGCCGCAGAGTATAATCGGCTTCCCCCGCGCTGTCATTTCGCGCATGTACGTGAGCAGGTTTTGCAGAAACGCCTGCTT
>DATGQJ010000126.1:0-6758 GCA_035304265.1 Oceanobacillus sp. | reverse complement strand
AACCCGGACCCAGATTTGGCGCGACCTTTGCTATAAAGTCGGAAGCGATATGCACAATGTTCGCTTCCACGCCCAGCGCGTCGGCAATCGTCATGTAAATCTGATCCCACGTCAGCACTTCGTCGGAAGTGATGTGGAAGGCGTGACCGATTGCCTGCATATTGCCCAGCAGTCCAATAAATCCCCGCCCGAAATCTTCGGCATGTGTCACCACCCACAGCGACGAGCCATCGCCATGCACGATGATTGGCTTGCCTTTCTTCAGTCGATCCGCCAGTGTGTAGCAGCCCCATCCGCCAATCGCAATCGGGAAATTGGGATCGTAGGTCAGGGAAGGGCGCACGATTGTCACCGGAAAACCCTCGTCACGGTGCGCCTTCATCAGCCGTTCTTCGCAGGCGATTTTGTTGCGCGAGTATTCCCAGTAGGGATTCACCAGAGGCGTCGATTCGGTGATGATGGGATGACTTGGTGGTTTCTGGTATGCTGACGCCGAGCTAATGAACACGTACTGTTTGGTTTTCCCGCGATACAACGCCAGCGCCCGTTCGATGTCGTCCGGCGTGTAGGCGATCCAATCCACCACCACGTCGAACTGCAAATCTTTCAGGGCGGCTTGGACGCTTTCGGGTTGGCGGATGTCGGCAATGATGGTGTGAACGCCGGGGACTTCTGCCTACCGTTTGCCGCGATTCAGATGATAAAGCTGGAAGCCTCTGGATAGCGCCAGTTGCGTAACGGCGGTGCTGATAAATCCCGTGCCGCCGACGAATAAGACCTTCATAGGGGGATGCTCCGTTCCAATGTGTGGTGGCAGGTCCACAGGCTATGAGGGTATCCCAATCCTTGACCCCACGCCAAATGCTGCGTCACTCGTCTTGGCTGGATTCAGGCAGTAGCAGGCGAATGTTGGAAAAGGTCTGTGGAGGTTTCTATCAACTTCTCTCCGGAGCGAGATAAGTATCCGCGCTTCACAATCGAAGTTCAATTTTTCTTTTTGTCACCCTGCTGTGCGAGGCGTTTCCGCCGCGCCTCAAGTGCGGCTGCGCCTGCTTTCGTCATGGTGGGCAGTTTATCGAGACCCAACTCCGCGATTGCCTGCGCTTCACGCTCTCGATGCTCAGGATTTGAAGCATCAAACGGTTCTTCGGTCAGCACGACCAGAATACCGCCGTTGACTTCGATTTTCTCATGGTAAGTCTTGAAATTGTCGAAGCGCTCTCGCCCTAAAAAGTCAACCAAGGGGGTGTCGAAGTAAGCTATCCAGCCGATTTCGAGCGGATAGGCTTTTTCGCCCGGTGGACCATAGTATGACTGCAATCTTCGATACTTGAGGATGGTTGTGTCATAGACGTTTGCGTAACCGATGTTGATGACCTTCGCCATGTCAACGATAGTCTGTTTCAAAGCATCTAAGGTGAGCAAACCTGCTTCAAGAGGTTCTTGGGTAAAGAGGACAGCAACCACTGTTTCGTGAAGGTAAAGGTTATCTTTCTTGACTGAGAATGTGAACTCTGAGCCATTTACCGCATAGAGCGGAACCCGCAGATAATCATCTTTATAGAATGTCGCGTCTATAAGTGAAGTGGAAAACTCTGAGGGGGTATTCAGCACGATATGTTCACTGCCGACGGGTTGCGTCAGAAACCGAATGGGGAAGAGTGTCTGCGGCAGCAATCCACACATCAGCAAAGGCTGGATGACCTCTGGGGTGTATATGAAAGGGGAAAGTGCCCTTATCGCATAAGTCCACATAGTCTGCCTTTTCGTGCGAGTTTCGATAGCTTAAGAGGTATGTCGAACCACGACGATGTTGTCTAAACCTTCAGCAGCAAACCGCGCTTCGAGTGCTTGGATAATCTCAGCTGAAGTGCCAGCAGGTACACGCCACTCAACAGTAGCACCAATGAGCCTTGCTGCTCGTGATTGTTCGGTAGCGTCTGCGATAATATCCGTTTGCGCATCTCTGCCCCAGTCTGTCCTCGAAAACACACTTCCTCCCCGGAAATCATAGGCGGAATTTGTAGTACCAATATTCTTAGCATCAATTAGGGTCAGTGAGCCATCCTCTCCCAGTGCATACCAGTCAAACTCCGCGTATCGGCTGCCCGTGGGGACATAAATCGCCAGCGTTGGGTCAGGTTTGCCGGACGCTTCATATTCGAAGGCGATGTTTGCTCCATGACTCTGATTGCGGGTTGCGCCAAACACCACGCCATGTTCAGCAAGATCATTAACAGGCACATCAGTGCGCATCAGTGCGAGATTGCGATTATTGATTTCAAAGTCGGTGTAGCCCATCCGCCGCAGTTCTTTCGCCTCTAACGCTCGAATGTCGTCGAGGCGTGAGTAGATGCGGTTGTTCAATACACCGTCGAACCCTTCCCCCAGCCGCCGCAATCCATTATCGGTCAACCCACGAAAGAATTGTCTTGCACGCTGTAAGCCACCTTTGCCACGCGCTGCAATCCGGGAAAAGATACTTTCAACATTCTCGACCTGCGCAGCGACTATCCCCAAATTACTCAATCGTCTGACTATAGTTGGGGTGAGGACCGCTGCCAACGCGCCCGGAAAATTCAAGATCGATTCACCCATGCCTTCGTCGGGATAGAAAGTGGCTACCCATGACGACGCGATGGTTGTATAGACTTCCTCATCGGTTGCTGCCAATGCCATCCATGCGCGTGCCTCGGTCACAGTGTCCATGAGAAGTGCTGCAACTGCAGGAGACGGCTCACCATGTGCGACAACTTCCGGCGGTGGCAATTGTGCAAGGTCGATCACATCGCCCGGTTGGTATTCGGCTGTAGGCTCCATCGCCATGTAAAGGCTATAGAGAAAATCGAACCGTTCCTCCGACGACAGCTCCCAGAAACGATCCTGAATGTTTTGCGCCGTATAGGGATCATTATTGACAATCGCCCACAATCCCAGGTTCCAGAGGATATTGATATACCGCTCGTTCTGCTCGTTGCTGTTAAGCAATTCCCGAAGTACCTCAACGGACAACTGCTGAAGATTGGGTGGCAGCGGTATGTTGCCGCGATAAGCGCCATACATAGCATTGGTTGTTATCAATATCTCAAGCAGTCTGGCGCGTTCTAGCAGCTCTTCCAGTAACGCTTCAAGTTCGTCGTCCGTCAATTGATCGAGGTTCGCCAGTTCAGGAATTGCGATAAGAACGTCCTCACGATCTCCACTCAATTCGAGTAAGATGTTGATCGCATTGATAAGCGAGGAACGTTCATCCCCAACTGTGTCTTCAGATGGAAGACTGTAGCGTAAAGTCGGTTTATCCGGGGGCACAGTGGCAATATCATCATAAACCGGCTCATCATCATGGATGAGCAATTGCCTTGCTGCCTGTGCTTCTGCCTCACGGAATATTCTGCTGATCTCATGGGTGGTTTCCGCTGCTTGCCCTAATGCCTGATACAATCGGACAATAGCGGGCAGGACATCTTCGTCTATCGCGCGGAAAAATCCGTCGGCATTCTCACCATTCCATCCGCCGTTTTTCAATCGCGCAAATCGTTCATCAAGCGACTGGTGAAGATCGCGAACACGGTCTGAACTACGGACGAAAATTTCGGCAATACTTTCAAGTTCAGTGTAATCGGCGCAGATGAGATTTGTGGTCACTGATAGCCACCTTGCACGTTATCAGAAGTAATTATAAGTTTATACAGAATACTAATCGGGAGCAAGCACTCCTCTTTAAGGCTCATTATCTAACTTCAAATACCGATCCTGTTGCGTTGCAGCACTATCTTGTCACACCCAACCCTGTTCCGAGCATTACCATGTAGGCTCGATGTAAGTTGCCCTGTATAACAGATAAATCCTTCTATCCTTGAAGGCGGTAAAAATCTGCTTTCCAATGGAGTCCATATGGTAGAATATTTGGTCGGTAGTGTGCGGAGTATTCGCTGATGGTTGCGCCCGATATTCCAACTCAGGCAACCCCCTTTGTCGGGCGAGATGAAGAACTTGCCCGAATTAGCGCTCTGCTTGCCGATCCTGCCTGCCGCCTGCTCACGCTGCTCGGTCCCGGTGGCATTGGCAAAACCCGCCTTGCGCTTGAGGTCGCCCGTAGAGAAACCGAGCGCAACGCAAGAGAAGTGCGCTTCGCCTCACTGAAACCCATTGGCTCTCCCGATCACATCGTCCTCGCCATCGCTGAAGCAATTGGTTTCCCGTTCGCGGGCGCAGAAGACGCCAAACAACAGCTATTCAACCATCTGGAAAACAAACGTGCCCTGCTCATTCTGGACAATTTCGAGCATCTTCTCGATGGCGCGGCGCTGGTTTCCGAAATCCTCAGTCGTTCTCCTCATCTGGTCATACTGGTCACTTCCCGCGAGCGCTTGAACCTGCTGGAAGAATGGGTGTTTGAAGTTGGCGGACTGCAAGTGCCCGCCGATGATACCCAGATGAGTATCAATGGCTACAGCGCCGTACAGCTTTTTGTGCAGAGCGCAACTCGCGTTCGCCCGACGTTCTCGCCACAAGATGAGTGGGCAAGCGTGATTGAAATTTGCAGGCTGGTCGAAGGAATGCCACTTGGCATCGAACTCGCCGCGTCGTGGGTGCGGACGCTCTCTTGCCGTGAGATCGCCGACGAAATCGGGCGCGGCTTGGACATCCTCACCACATCGGCGCGGAATATGCCGCCCCAACACCGCAACATGCGGGCAGTCCTGAATTACTCGTGGGATTTGCTTTCAGATGACGAACGCGCGGTTTTCTCGCGCCTTTCGGTGTTTCGCGGTGGATTCACCCGTGATGCCGCGCAGAATGTTGCCGACGCCTCGCTGCTGACGCTGGAGGCGCTCATCGACAAATCGTGGCTGCGGCACGATCCCGGATCGCAGCGATACGACATTCACGAACTGCTGCGCCAGTATGGTGAGGAACGGCTCAACGAAGATCCCGAAGCAGCCCACAAAGCCTATGACCGCCACTGCACCTATTACGTTCGCTTGCTGGAACAATCGTGGTTGCGGCTGATCGGAAGTGAATACAAAGCCGCATATAACGCTATCGAAGCCGAGGTCGAGAACATCCGCGCAAGCTGGAACTGGGCGGTTCGCAACAACCGTGAAGACGACTTCCACTGCGCATTCAAGAGTTTGTGGCTGTTTTACGACAGCGGCAACCGTTTTCAGGAAGGAGAACAGACCTTTGCCGACGCCGCCAGCGAATTGAGAGCCGCCGGAAAAGATAACAGCGTGATTTATGGTCGAGTGCTTGCCTATCAGGGTGCGCTGCTCTACAGCCTTGACCGCATCAGTGAATCCAAGGCACGGCTGGAAGAAAGTCTTGAGATCGTTCAGCGGTTGGAAGACCCTGATGTGATGGCGTTCGATCTGCTCGAATACGGCATGGCGATCCTGTTTGAGAGCGACAATTACGATCTGGCGCGAAGCTACGTTGAGCAAAGCCTTGCCATCTATCGAGACCTTGAGGATCAGTGGGGCATCGCGTACAGCCTGCAATGGTTGAGCATCATCTACGTGTATGCCGCCGACATCCAGGATTTTGAACACAACATGCAGCAAGCCAGCCCCTATGCCGAAGAAAGCCTTGCCATCTTTCAACAAATGGGCAGTCAGTGGGGCATCGCAAGTCTGGGCAATCATCTGGGTATCCACGCGCTTTCGCTTTCGGAGCATTTCAACTCACCGGCGGAACTGGAGAGAGGGAAGCGATTCGCTGAGGAAAGCCTCAGAATCTATCAGGAGACCGGCATCCAGTGGGGGATGGCGCTTTCATACTGGATACTCAGTTGGGCTGCCGAGCTTTCGGGCGATCCGGATGAAGCGCGGCGGTTCGTCTACGAGGGCTTGTCGATTGTGCTCAAATACCGTCTCTGGCGACATGCGTACTATCTGCTCAGTGAGGTTGCCGAGATTTATCTGCGTCAAGGAGAAACTGAGCGTACCTATGGAGTGCTGGCAATGATGGAGCAGCAGCGCCGGAAACTGGGACAGGCAAAAGACAATTGGTCGCTTGCTACAAAAATCGATCTCGATGGTGACCTGCCGCCGAATCTGCGGGCGGCGGTTGTGAGAGGGCGAACGAGAGATTTCGAGACGGCGTTGCGAGAGGTTGTCCAGCATTTGAGCGTGCCATTTTCCAACGGCAAGCCTCCGGTTCCACATCCTGAACCGCTCGATGCGCTCAGCGAACGCGAGCTTGAAATTCTGCGCCTCGTCGCCGAGGGCATGTCCAACCAGCAAATCGCCGACCATATGGTGATCGCGCTCGGCACGGTTAAAACCCACGTTCACAATATCTATGGCAAATTGGGGGTCGAGAGCCGCACACAGGCAATCGCCCGTGCCAGAGAGTTAAACCTTATCTAGCACGTTGAGGCAATTGGGTAATAAGCTATTTACCACTGTTGCGGCTTTATATCAGCATATGCCAGTACAACAAAATGAAACTTCCTTTTTAGAACAGTTCACTTTCAGTAACTTGATTTCAGACAGGAAAACCTAATGCCCAAAACAGGCTATCTGGATGTAAACGGTGGCAAGCTGTACTACGAAGTGACAGGTGAGGGACACCCGCTGGTGTTCATCCATGCGGGGATTGTAGACTGTAGTATGTGGGATGAGCAAGTGGCTTTTTTTCTCCACATTACCGCGTGATCCGCTACGATACGCGCGGCTTCGGCAAAACGACAACGCAGGATGTGGAGTATTCTAATCGCCGCGATTTACTTGCCTTACTCGATCATCTGGATGTAG
>DATGQJ010000125.1:0-4054 GCA_035304265.1 Oceanobacillus sp. | reverse complement strand
CATCGAGCAAATCCGGCGACAAGTCTTTGGTATCGGGCTGTTGACCCTGCTCGGTCTGGTGGTCGGTGGCACGATCCTTCAGGAAGTCATCCACATGATGATCATCGCCCTCGCCGGGTACCAGATTCGCCCGCTGGAAATGTTCGGCTACACAGTCCTACCAACCACGGCTTATAATCTAGTCTTCATCTGGCCCGTCTACTGGTTTGTGCAGCGGGTTTTGCGCCCGCAAGCCGAGCCACGTGAGATTGGGTGAGTGTAAATTGAGTTTTGGAGTTTGGTCATGCAGCGGTTGATGCCCTTTCAGGGCTGGCGGTTGACCTTCTTTCAGGGGATTGTCTTCGCTGTTTTCCTGATATTCTCCCTGCGTATGGCGCAGTGGCAGCTTCTGGAAACCGAGAATTTTCAGGCGGCGGCAAACGAAAATCGTTTGAATGAGCTTCCCCTGCCCGCGCCCCGAGGGACCATCAGTGACCGTTTCGGAAGAATGTTGGCGCGGAACGTACCGGCTTATAACATCACCATCGTCCCCGCGTATTTGCCTGATTCTCAGGACGAAGTGCTGGCGATTTATAACCGCCTCTCGGCGCTCACGCGCGTACCCCCTACCCGCGCCCAAGCCGATGCCACCGGACAACAGGTACGCAGTATCGAAGAACTGGTGGAAGAAGGTCAGGGAATCTTCCCCTATCGTCCTGTAACCATTGCGCAGGACGTACCGCGTGAGGCGGCGATGCAGATTGACGAAGAACGTTACTCGCTTCCGGGCGTCGGCATCGATGTGCAATCGGTGCGCGAATACCCGACAGGGGCGCTCACCTCGCAGATTGTCGGTTACATGGGACGTATCTCGCCGGAACGCGAGCTTGAACTGCTGGCGTTGGGCTATAACCCCGCCTATGACCGCGTGGGTTATGCCGGGTTGGAATACTCGCTGGAAGACATCCTTGCCGGACGACGAGGGCGCGAGGTGACGGAAGTCGATGTCGCCGGACAACCGCTCCGTCAGGTTGTGCGAGAAGACCCGGTACCGGGAAACAATATCGTCTCCACTATCGACATCGACTTGCAGCAAGCCGCCGAAGACGCTTTGCGAACGAGCATCAACCAGTTGAACGCCCGCGAAGGCAGAATCGTCAGCGAGACGGGTTCGGTAATTGCCATGAACCCGCGTACAGGCGAAATTCTGGCGATGGTCAGCTATCCCAGCTACGACAACTCGCGCTTCGCCCGCGCTATCGATGTGGAGTATTACCTCGACGTAGCGGCAAACCCCTTGACGCCGTTGGTCAACCATGCCACGCAGTCGCTTTATCCTCCCGGCTCGGTTTGGAAAGTCATCACGGCGGTTGGCGCGTTACAGGAAGAGGTGATTGACCCCAACACGCTCCTCAGCGATCCCGGCGAACTGCTGCTGCCCAACCGTTACGCGCCCAACGATGAGACCCGTGCCCAGCGATTCGTGTGCTGGCTGCCGCAGGGACATGGGCGATTGAACATCATCGGCGCAATCGCGGCAAGCTGCGACGTGTACTTTTACCAGATTGGCGGCGGCAACCCGGAAGTTTCCCCACAGGTGCTTGCTCCCGGCGGGTTAGGAATCGGTGACCTTTATCGCTACGGCACGGCGTTTGGCATTGGTTCGCAGCTTGGCATTGAGCTACCTTTCGAGAATCCCGGCTTCATGCCCGAACCGGAATGGAAACGCCGCACGTGGGGACAAACGTGGTCTACAGGCGATACCTATAATGCAGCATTCGGGCAGGGCTACGTCAACGTCACCGTGCTGCAACTGGCAAATGCGGTATCCGCAATTGCCAACGGGGGCAACTTGCTACAGCCCACCGTCGTCCGCGAAGTGCGCGATGCCGAGGGCAACATGATTGAAGGATTCGAGCCGGAAGTCATTCGTACTCTTAATCTGGATGAAATCGAGGCGGGACAACCGATTCGGCTGCTGCTGTTTGAAGACATGATCATGAAGGGACCCAGCAGCCTCGCCTGCCTGTGTGAGCCGACCAGCAACTTCTTCAATCAACTGCGCTGCAACCCGGATACCTACACCAACACGGTCAACATCGGCGACGACCTCGCGCCAAACATACAGCCCTATACGGTTTTCGTCCCCGATGGCTACGCATTTGATCAAGGGGTTTGCAGCGAACTGCAATTCAATGAGACCTACCAACCACCCTTTGTTCGGACAGAGAATTTCGAGATCGTGGAGGAAGGAATGCGATTCGCGGTTCTCGGCGAGGGAGGAACCGCGCGAGCCGCGAATCTGCCTTACGTGAGCGTAGCAGGCAAAACCGGTACGGCGGAATACTGCGACGAGATTGCTTGGCCCCTCGGTTTGTGTGTGCCGGGGAACTGGCCCGCCCATGCATGGTTCACCGCATACGCGCCTTACGAAGACCCGGAGATTTTGATTATGGCATTCGTTTACAACGGCGGCGAGGGTTCTGCGGTTGCGCTGCCTATCGTGGTGCAGACGATGGAAGCATACTACCGTCTCCAAAACGAACGCGGCGAAAACACGCTCGAAATCCCGCCCGAAGCAGCGCTGCCTACCGATTCGCCAGCCATCCCCGCGCCAACTACCGAAGCGACAACGCCGGAATCAACGTCTGAAATTCCGGTGGACGGGCAGTAAAAGGGATATTTGTGGCAAGTCTCACCCTGACTCAAGAGCAGCGTGACCGCGTCCGCTATTTCCTGCCCGCCCTCGTCGCCGGGATATTGGCGTGGTTTGCCCTGCTTCTACTGGGCAATACCCCGCTGATTCGAGCATCGGGGCTGGCGCTCATCATCGTTGGGATGACGCTGGCACTACGCCCGATGGGTACGTTGCTATCCATCATTGGCGGGCTGGCGCTGGCGTTCAGCCCGTCGTTCTGGGCACAGACGGGCGGTGCGGAAATGTTGGTGCCGTCGGAAGTGCTGCTCACGATGGGGTTAGCGCTTGGCGGCGGGCTGATTGTCCTCTGGTTGAGCAAGCGCCCCATCTTCGGTATCGCGCTCGCGGTGATTATCTTCGCGGCGCTGTTCCTTTCGGCGGTGGGTACGCCGCGCAGCCTGCGTCTGACCACCCTTCTCGCTGCATGGTCACTCTATCTTCTGGTGGACGGACTGCTGATCAGCAATCCGCGCCCGGATTCGCCGCCAACGGGCGAACTGGCTCTGCATCACACATTGGGACTATTGCTGCTGCTCACGATTGGCGTGCTGAACGATCCGCTGTTCGTGCTGTTCGCTCCGGCAGTCGTGCTTGGGTTGTTCCTCTCGAAAAAGAGCATGTCCATCTGGTATTGGCTGCTGTTGATCGCGGTGATTGCCTACGGGGTATACGGCATGATCGCGCTCTATGTCGATGACCACTGGTGGGTATACCCTGCCGCCAGCGCTGAGATGGTTGGGCTGCGTGTCCCGTTCATATTGGCAGATGGCTGGCGTGAAAGCTCACGCTGGCTACGCCTGATGGAACTCATCACGGGTCAGTTCACCATATTCGGGTTGGTACTCGGCGTGTTGGGGCTGGCGCGGTTGTCGCGCTGGTATCCGCCCGTCGGCGTGGTGACGATGATCGCTTACGGTTCGTTCGCCGCCTTCGGACTGGTCTATTTCGGCGCAGATGCCCCCGTTCTACTGCTGCCTCTGCTGATGATTCAGGTGCTGTGGATGACTTATGCCGCTTACAGTTTCAGTCAATGGCTGCAAAAGAGCGCCAGCCCTACGTATCGCGGGGTGCGCTGGCTTGCGCCCGCAGTCTTTACGCTTCTCCCCCTGTTGATGCTGCTGCGTATTGTCGCGTCACGGTTATGACAGGTTTCAGTTACCCGGCGCAGCGCTCGAAGTTCACGACCATCCTGCGCAGCAGTGATGCCCGGTTCGAGCGCGTTCATACGTCGGCAGGCTATAACAGCAATGCGGTAAAGAGACACCTGATTGGCTTGCATCTGGGTGCGCCTGTACCCATTCTCCACCAACGGAACGGGCAGGAAAAAATACATCACTTCCGCCCCGGCGATGTCATTTTCACGCCTGCGGGTCCCGA